>NZ_JBYRFX010000860.1:0-30671 GCF_057815775.1 Inquilinus sp. | reverse complement strand
GGCATGACGCCCCTGACCCGGCATGAGATCGACCGCCTCTCCGGCCTGCTGGAGAAGCTGGCCGAGGGCGAGGATGCATCGGACCAGGTGGCGGCGCTGCGGCGCTATCGCTGACCGGCCGAACGGGTGCAGAGCGTGGATGACCTCCGCGCCCGCAACCACATCGGACGGGACGCCCGCTGCCGGCCGCGGCACCGGATTGACGGTGTCGCCCACCCCCGCGCAGGATCGGCCGCGCCGATACGGCGGGAGCGGTGGACGAGGGCCGGGTGATCGAAAACCTAGGGATCGGGCGATTTCGGCTGGCCACGGCCTGCCTGCTGGCCATCCTTTCTGCCACCCCCGGTCCCGCGCGGGCGCAACAAGCCTGGATCGGCAGCTGGGGCGCCAGCCCGGGCTTCGCTGTCGGCCCGGAACTGGCCGGCACCGCCATCCGCCAATTCGTGCGGCTCAGCGCCGGCGGCCCCGCCTTGCGGGTGCGCTTTTCCAACGAGACCGGCACGCGGCCGCTGGTGATCGGCGCCGCCGGCATCGCCCGGCCCGGCCCGACGCCGGGCTCGATCGATACGGCCGATAGCCATGCCCTGACCTTCGGCGGCGCCGCCGCCATCACCGTGTTGCCCGGCCGGGCGGCGCTGTCGGACCCGGTCGTGCTGGCGGTGCAGCCGCTGGAGACGCTGGCGGTCAGCCTGTACCTGCCGCAGCGGACCGGCCCGGCCGTGATCCATCGCGACGGTGAACAGACCGCCTATCTCTCCAACCGCGGCGATGCCACGGCCGCGGCCACCCTGCCCGCCGCCCATAGCTCGACCATGCGTTTCATCCTGTCCGGCATCGAGGTCGCGGCGTCCGGCGGCACCCTGGTCGCGTTCGGCGATTCGATCACCGACGGCACCCATTCCGGCATCGACGCGAACCGGCGCTGGCCCGACCGCCTGGCAGACCGGCTGGTCCATGCCGGCGGGCAGCCTATCGGCGTGGTCAATGCCGGGATCAGCGGCAACCGGCTGCTGCACGACACGCCGGGCACCATGTACGGCCCCAGCGCGCTGGCCCGCTTCGACCGCGACGCGCTGTCCGTCCCCGGCATCCGCTGGGTGGTGGTCCTGGAGGGCATCAACGACATCGGCCATTCCGGCGACAGCGACCGCACCGACCGGGCGGCGACGGCCGACCAGATCATCGCCGGGCTGCAGCAGCTGGTCGCCCGCGCCCGCAGCCATGGCGTGAAGGCGTTCTGCGCCACCCTGACGCCGTTCGAGGGCACCGGCCTCGGCGGCTACTACACACCGCGGGGCGACGCCAAGCGCCAAGCGGTCAATGGCTGGATCCGCGACGGCCGCGGCTGCGACGCGGTGATCGATTTCGATGCGGTGCTGCGCAACCCGGCCCGGCCCGCCCACCTGAATCCGGCCTTCGACAGCGGCGACCATCTGCACCCGAACGCCGCCGGCTATGCCGCGATGGCCGCGGCGGTCGATCTCGATCTGCTGCGATAGCACCGCCGGGCGTTGCCGCGCCGGCCCTCCTCCCCGCATACTTCCGGGATACCGACGGTGGGTCGAGACAACGCGGCGCCGGGATCATCGGCAGCCCGGACAGGTGGAGGAAGCGGAATGATCCGAGTCAACGGAAACGGGCGATCCTGGCTGGCCACGGCCTGCCTGCTGGCCGCATTCGCCATGCCGGGCATCGCCGGAGCCCAGGACGCCGCCCCTGCGGCACCGGCGCCGGCACCGGAGACTTGGCTGGGCAGCTGGGGCGCCAGCCCGGCCTTTCCGGTCGGGCCGGAGCTGAGCAACGCCACCGTTCGCCAGGTCGTCCGGCTCAGCGCCGGCGGCCCGAAGGTGCGGATCCGCTTCAGCAACGAGACCGGCACCGCGCCCCTGGTGATCGGCACCGCCCGCATCGCCCGGCCCGGCAGCACCCCCGGCGCGATCGACCCGGCCAGCAGCAAGGCGCTGACCTTCGGCGGCGCCACCTCGATCACCATCCCGCCCGGCGCGCCCGCGGTGTCCGACCCGGTCGACCTCGCGGTGCTGCCGCTGGACACGCTGACGGTCAGCCTGTTCCTGCCGCGCTGGACCGGCCCGTCCGTCGTCCACCCGCTGGGCATGCAGACCGCCTGGATCTCTCTGTCAGGGGATGCGACCGAGGCCGCGACCCTGCCCGACGCCACCGAATCGACCATGCGCATCGCCCTGTCCCGGGTCGATGTGCAGGCCGCGGGCAGCACCATCGTGACCCTGGGCGATTCGATCACCGACGGCTATGGCTCCGGCAACGACGCCAACAAGCGCTGGCCGGACCTCTTGGCCGAACGGCTGATCAAGGCCGGCGGGCCGGCCATCGGCGTGGTCAATTCCGGCATCAGCGGCAACCGCGTTCTGCACGACCTGCCCGAAGCGATGTTCGGCCCCAGCGCGCTGTCGCGCTTCGACCGCGACGTGCTGTCCGTCCCTGGCGTGCGCTGGGTGGTGATCATGGAGGGCATCAACGACATCGGCCATTCCAGCTCGGCCGGCCTGCCCGAGCAGGCTGTCATGGGCGAGGACATCATCGGCGGCCTGCGCCAGCTGGTGGCCCGTGCCCGCGGCAACGGTCTGAAGGCCTATTGCGCCACGCTGACGCCGTTCGAGGGCACGGTGTTCGCGCATTACTACACCGATGACGGAGAGGTGAAGCGCCAGGCGGTCAACAGCTGGATCCGCAACGGCGGCTGCGACGCGGTGATCGATTTCGACGCCGCCGTGCGCGACCAGGGCCACCCGAGCAAGATCCGCGCCGATTTCGACGTCGGCGACCACCTGCACCCCAACGCCGCCGGCTATCAGGCGATGTCCGAGGCGGTGGATCTGGGGTTGTTCAAGTAGGGGACCGCGGCGGGCAGTGACCAGGGGCTCGTGCCGGCGTCGCCGGCGCTAGCTCCTGGATATCGCTATTCCCCGCGAACGGCAGAACCCGGCACGCATGGCGCATCGGACAATTTTTCCATAACGAATCTCTCGTGCTCCGGGACGATTTCAGCCCGACGATTGTCTCTATGACCGTTGCCGTCCGGTGTCGGAACCAGGGGATCCGTCTCGCCCAGGCCCTCAGTCACGATCAGGCTGCGGGCCACTCCGTTCTTGATCATTTCACGGCGAACTGCCTCGGCACGTCGCAACGACAGGGTTTGATTTGCCGCCGGGGAGCCCGCGCGATCCGCATGCCCCCGAATGGTTATGCGTGTCGTGGCGTGACGACAGGCATCGGCGACTGCGAAGGCGACGGCATGTTTTGAAGTCGCCGTCAGACGCGAACTGCCGCTTTCAAAAAACATGATATAGAAGGTCGGGCCATCGTTGATTGAGAGCATTTGGTCGGCGCTCTGTGCTTTCGGGACAGCCGGCGCCGGGCTGCAAGCGCCCAGCAAAGCCGCCATCAGCAATGCTGCCTGCCCCAACCGGCTCATGAAATTCCCCCCGGTATATCTTTCCAGCCTGTGCCTCGACCCCGATTGTGGTCAAGCCGCGCTGTCTCGGCTGTGCCAGCTGAAATAGCGGTCACTCGCGGCCTATGTCACCCGCCAGCGCGATCCAAGCGCCAGACTACTGCCGGGCTGGGCTCGCAGTGGGAGAACAGGGAGGGCTAGGCAGCGCCGTCAATCGCCTTCTGATAGGGTCAAGGGAGATTTCAGCGCGCCGGTTTTCGGCATTGCTGACGTCGTCCTTCGTTGGGATCAACGGATCGCCCTCCCCGCTGCCGTGCATCACGACAAGATTGCCTTGAACGCCGTGGGCGACCAACTCCCGGCGAACGGCTTCGGCGCGTCTCAACGACAAAGCCCGGTTAGTGGCCGGTGCCCCCTTGCGGTCCGTGTGTCCGTAAACGGAGATGCGCGTGGTGAGCTGCCGACAGACGTCGGCCACAATCAACGCCATGGTGGACTTGGAGTCTTCCGTCAGGCGGGTGCCTCCGTCCTCGAAGAACACCAGGTACGAGTATGCGCCGGTGTCGCCATCCATCGTGATCTCTGGTCTCGTGGCAGCCGGGCCCGCACTGCACGCACCCGTCAGGACGGCGAGCAACACCCATGGCAACCTGCTCATCGAAATCCCCCCGGAAAATACCCTCACAGCATGCGCTGGGGCTGTGATTGCGATCAAGTCGCCGGCCCAAGTGTTGTGAGGCGTTTTCCTGCCCCCTTCTGCTATATCCTGCCGCATGACCACCGAACGCCTTCCGACCGAACTCTGGGTCTCGGCCCATCTGCGCCAGCTGGGGCAGCAGGCGATTTCGACCTATGTCGTGCGCAAGGGCGACCCGCGCGCCGGCCTCCTGATCCTCAAGCTGAACCTCGGCGTCGCCGGCTGCCGGGTGCTCAGCCAGTCGCGCGATCTCGACGGCGCCGTCGCATGGCTGCCGGCTAAGGGCGGCGAGGTCCTGGCAGAGGCGGAGGCCGATGCCTATATTGCTCGTGCGGTCCAGCGCGATCCCGACCTGTGGGTGGTCGAGATCGAGGATCGCGAGGGCCGGCACCCCTTCGAGGGCAAAATCCTCTGAGACACCGGGCCCTGCCTTGACGCCCCACTGCCTTAACGCCCCGCTGCCCCGCCCGCTAGCCAATGGACACCCCCGGCCGCATGGATACGCAAGCCTCCGACAGCCTCGCCCCGGCGACCAGCGACAACCCGCTGATCGCCCCCTCGCCGCTGCAGGACCAGGCCGTGCCGTTCGACCGGATCGAGGTCGCGCACTACCTGCCGGCGCGGGATCATGCGGTCGCCGAGGCCAAGGCCCGGATCGAGGCGATCCTGGCCAACCCGGCCGCGCCGGATTTCGAGAACACCATCGTGGCGCTGGAACAGGCCGGCCAGGATGTCGACCGGGTGTCCTCGGTGTTCTACAACCAGCTGTCGGCCCGCACCTCGGACGAGCTGCAGGCCCTGGCCGCCGATTTCGGGGCGAAGAGCGCCAATTTCTCTTCCGACGTCTCGCTCGATCCGCGCGTCTTCGCCAAGGTCCGCTCGGTCTGGGAGGCGCGCGACACGCTCGGCCTCAAGGGCGAGAAGGCGCGGTTGCTGGACGACACCTATAGCGGCTTCGTCCGCAACGGCGCGCTGCTGTCCGACAATGAGAAGGGTGAGCTGCGCGCGATCGACGAGCAGCTGGCCAAGCTGACCCCCGATTTCCAGCACAATGTGCTGAAGGCCACCAACGGCTTCACCCTCTGGATCGAGGACGAGGCCGACCTGGCCGGCCTGCCCGAGGGCGCGGTCAAGGCGGCGAAGGTGGCGGCGCAGGAGCGCGAGCGGCCGGACGCCTGGCTGATCACGCTCGACGCGCCGAGCTATGTGCCGTTCATGACCTATGCCGAGGCCCGGCCGCTGCGCGAGCAGCTGTGGCGCGCCTTCAACGCCCGTGCCTTCGGCGGCGAGTTCGACAACCAGCCGCTGATCAAGGAGATCGCGACGCTGCGCTTCCGCCGCGCCAGGCTGCTGGGCTATCCGACCCACGCCGCCTTCGTGATCGAGAAGCGGATGGCGGAGACGCCGGCCGCGGTGCACGCCTTCCTCGACCGGCTGCTCGACGCCTCGCGCCCGGCGGCGGAGCGCGACCTGGCCGACATCCAGGCCCATGCCAAGTCGGTCGGCGGCCCGGAGCCGCTGCAGCCCTGGGATGTCGGCTATTACTCGGAAAAGTTGAAGCAGCACCGCTTCACCTTCGATGAGGAGGCGCTGCGCCCCTATTTCCCGCTGGACCGGGTGATCGAGGGCGTGTTCGAGCATTGCCGCCGGCTGTACGGCTTGGTGTTCCGCCCGTCGGACGCCTATCCGGTCTGGCACCCCGACGTGAAGGCCTATGAGGTCTATGACGAGGCCGAGGACCGCTATGTCGGCCTGTTCTACGCCGATTTCTTCCCGCGCTCGTCCAAGCGCAACGGCGCCTGGATGACGACCTATCGCGACCAGGGGCTGTATGCCGACGGGGTGAAGCGGCCGCACGTCGCCATCGTCTGCAACTTCACCAAGCCGACCGCGGACCGGCCGTCGCTCTTGTCCTATGACGAGGTGCGGACCTTCTTCCACGAGATGGGCCACGCTTTGCACGGCCTGCTGTCGCGCTGCACCTACCGCTCGCTCGGCGGCACCAACGTCTATTGGGATTTCGTCGAGCTGCCGTCGCAGATCTTCGAGAACTGGGCGCAGGAGAAGGACGGGCTGGACCTGTTCGCCCGCCACTACGAGACCGGCGAGCCGATGCCCGCCGACCTGGTGCAGAAGATCCGTGACAGCGCCCGCTTCATGGCCGGCTGGCAGTCGCTGCGCCAGACCGCCTTCAGCATGCTCGACATGGCTTGGCACGACAACGACCCGACCGCGATCGCCTCGGTGCCGGAATTCGAGCGCAGCGCGACCGCCCGGGCCCAGGTGCTGCCGCCGGTGCCGGACACCAACACCTCCTCCGGCTTCAGCCACATCTTCGGCGGCGGTTATTCCGCCGGCTATTACAGCTACAAATGGGCCGAGGTGCTGGACGCCGACGCCTTCGAGCTGTTCAAGGAGAAGGGGCTGTTCGACCACGACACCGCCAAGAGCTTCAAGGAGAACGTCCTGGAGCGCGGCGGCACCGAACACCCGATGGAGCTGTACAAGCGCTTCCGCGGCCGCGAACCCGACCCGGACGCGCTGCTGCGGCGGGACGGGCTGATGTAGCGGCCGGGCCTCTCCCGTTCCCGCCCGTTTCTGGCAGGCCGCTCCCCGCGGCCTGCTTTTGCATATATGACTGACTGCATCATGCCTTCGAACATCGACCCGATCGAGCGCCGCCGCACCTTCGCGATCATCGCCCACCCCGACGCCGGCAAGACCACCTTGACCGAGAAGCTGCTGCTGTTCGGCGGCGCCATCCAGATGGCGGGCGCGGTCAAGGCACGCGGCGACCAGCGCCGGGCCCGGTCGGACTGGATGAAGGTGGAGCGTGAGCGCGGCATCTCGGTCACCGCCTCGGTGATGACCTACGATTATGACGGCCACACCTTCAACCTGCTGGACACGCCGGGCCACGAGGATTTCTCGGAGGACACCTACCGCACGCTGACCGCGGTCGACAGCGCGGTCATGGTGATCGACGCCGCCAAGGGCATCGAGGAGCAGACCCGGAAGCTGTTCGAGGTCTGCCGCATGCGGAACGTGCCGATCACGACCTTCATCAACAAGATGGACCGTGAAAGCCGCGACCCGTTCGACCTGCTCGACCAGATCGAGCAGGAGCTGCAGCTGCACATCACCCCGGCGACCTGGCCGATCGGCAGCGGCCGCGGCTTCCTGGGCTGCTACGACCTGTTCCACGACCGGCTGGTGCTGATGGCCAAGGGCTCGAAGGGCGCCATGCCGGAGCTGGGCGAGACCTGCAGCGGCCTGGACGACCCGAAGCTGGACGAATTGCTGCCGGCCGATGCCGTGGCCACGCTGCGCGAACAGGTCGAGATGGCCCGGGCGCTGTGCCCGGAATTCGACCTGGAGATGTACCGCGAGGGCCACCTGACCCCGGTGTTCTTCGGCTCTGCGGTGAACAATTTCGGCGTGCGCGAACTGCTGGACGGCATCGGCGCCCTCGCCCCCTCGCCCCGGCCGCAGCCGACGGCGGGCCGGACGGTGGACCCGACCGAGACCGACGTCTCGGCCTTCGTGTTCAAGATCCAGGCCAACATGGATCCGAAGCACCGCGACCGCATCGCCTTCGTCCGCCTCGCCTCCGGCCATTTCAAGCGCGGCATGAAGCTGAAGCATGTTCGCTCCGGCAAGCTGATGAACATGCACAACCCGGTGCTGTTCCTGGCTCAGGACCGCGAACTGGCGGAAGAGGCCTGGGCCGGCGATATCGTCGGCATCCCCAACCACGGCAACCTGCGCATCGGCGACGCGCTGACCGAGGGCGAGGATCTGCGCTTCACCGGCATCCCCAGCTTCGCGCCGGAGCTGCTGCAGCGGGTGCGGCCGGACGACCCAATGAAGGCCAAGCATCTCGGCCGGGCGCTGGAGCAGCTGGCCGAGGAAGGCGCCGCCCGGGTGTTCAAGCCGCTGCTGGACGCCAACTGGATCGTCGGCGTCGTCGGCGGGCTGCAGTTCGAGGTGCTGGCCGACCGCATCCGCACCGAATACGGCATCCCGGTGCATTTCGAGCCGGCACCCTTCTACACCGCGCGCTGGGTGGAGTCGGACGACCCGATCGCGCTGAAATCGTTCCAGGACGGGCTGCGCAGCGCCATGGCCGAAGACCATGATGGCTCGCCGGTGTTCCTGGCGCGCAACGCCTGGCACCTCGACACCGTAACCCAGGAAAACCCGACGCTGCGCTTCCTGAAGACCAAGGAACAGACGGTCTGAGGAGATCTTTAGGTTGACCTGATCATTCTCAATCACCACGATTCAGAATGATTAGGTCTGGAGAGCCTGCCCATGGAAACCAAGGTGCTGACGGCCCACGTCCCACTTCCTCTGGCTGACAAGGTGTACGAACTCGCGGCCCGGCTGGATCGGTCACGCGGCTGGATCATGAAGCAGGCGCTGAGTGCCTGGGTCGAACAGGAAGAAGAACGCCGGCGACTGACCATCGAGGGTCTGGCCGATGTGGATGCCGGCCGCCTGATCGACCATCAGGCTGTCCAGGCCTGGGCCGACAGCCTGGAGAGCGACCAACCGCTGCCGCCGCCGCAGTGATGCGGCTGAGCTGGACCGGAAAGGCATCCTCCGACCTCGTCCGGCTGCACGAGTTCCTGGCCGCCGTGAATGCACGGGCGGCCGCTGAAACGGTGCGTGCGCTGACACGCGCCGCTGGCCAACTCCAGCAGCAGCCCCGTCTGGGCAACAAGCTCGACGAATTCGCACCGAGAGAGGTCCGCCGGATCATCGTCGGCCACTATGAGATCCGCTACGAAATCGCGCACGCCGCGCTCTATATCCTACGCTTGTGGCACACGCGCGAAGAGCGGTGACGAACAGACCGTCACCGCAGACCGAACTCAGATCCACGCCGTGACGATGCGGGCGACCTCGGCCAGCACGGCCTCTTGCGCCGGAACCGGCGTCGACGCGCCGGCGAGATAGGCGCTGACCACGATCGGGCCGCGGTCGGGCGGCCACGCCACCGCGACGTCGTTGGTCGCTCCCGGCACCCAGGTGCCCGGCTTGTTGCCGACGCGCCATCCCTTGGGAAAACCGATACGCAGGCGGTTTTCGGCGGCATCCGTGGCCGCGACCAGCCAGCCGGCCAGCCGCGCCCGTGACGTCTCGGACAGGGCGTCCCCCAGGACGAGCCGCTGCATCGTGTCCGCCATGGCCGCGGGCGAGGTGGTGTCGCGCACATCCCCGGGCGGGACGACGTTCAGGTCCAGCTCCCTGCGGTCGAGCCGCGTGATCGGGTCGCCCAGCGACCGCAGATAGGCCGTCAGCGCAGCGGGACCGCCGAAGCTGGCCAGCAGCAGATTGGCCGCGGTGCTGTCGCTGACCGTGATCGCCGCCTCGCACAGCTCCCCGATCGTCATGCCCTCGGGACCGACATGCGGCTTCGTCGCCTTGAACGGCGAGACCAGGTCGCGCTCGGTGAAGGTGACGTGGCGGTCCAGCCGCTCCTCGCCGCGGTCGACCCGGGCCAGGACGAACGCCACCGCCAGCGCCTTGAAGGTGCTGCACAGCGCGAAGCGTTCGTCCGCACGATGGCCGATCCGTCGGCCGGTCGCCGTGTCGAGGACAGCGACGCCGAGCCGGCCGCCGCTGTGGGTCTCCAGCTCGGCCAGCCGGGTGGCGGCGTCATCCGCCCGGGCTGCCCATCCCGGGGCGGATGACAGCAATGGCACGGCCAGGGCCGAGGCGACGAGCGCCGCCCGGCGCGTGATGGAAACAGGCATGGCGTGGTGTTCTCCCCGTCGCAGCCGGCTCCGCAATGGCCGGCGGGGGACGTGATCGGCAGCCAGCACGGCGAATTTGTGGCGCCTGCGGGACCGGCCCGGCGCCTGGGTCTAGCCCGTGTCCGGCCCTGCCGCGACCGCCCGGGCGAACGACTCGATCGCGCCGCGCAGGGCGTCGGCGATCTCGGCATCGGCCAGCATTCCACCCTCCGGCAGCTTGCGGCCGAGCAGCGGCAAAGCGATCGACGCCTCCGGCACCATCCGGGCCGTCATCACCACCAGGGTCTCGGTCAGCGCTTCCTGGGCATGATGGGCGCGCGGCGAGGCGTTGATCAGCGCCACTGGCTTGTCGACGAACTCGCCGCTCGCCACCACCCAGTCGAGCGCGTTCTTCATCACCCCGGCGACGCCATGGGCATATTCGGGGCTGGAGATCAGCACGCCGTCCGCCGCGGCCAGCCGAGACCGGAAATCCACCACCGCAGCGATGGCGTCGGAGTCGAGGTCCGGATTGAAATGCGGCAGGTCGGCCAGGCCGCCATAGACCACAACCTCGACCCCTTCGGGCGCCAGCACCGCCATGGCATGCAGCAGCCCGGTGTTGGACGAGCCGGCGCGCAGGCTGCCGGAAATGGCGAGGATCTTCACGACATCACCGCTGTGGTCGAGGAGCTTTCCGGATCATACGGGCCGCCCTCACCCGGTCGCCACAGCTTCCGCGACAGGCTGAATGTACAAACCAATCGACAAAGTCGATCGATATGAGAAATTGAATGCGTTGGATTGATTGATCGCCTCGGATCATCTTGCAGGCAGCCTTTGAACCCCGAGTCTGCCATGGCAATTGTCGATCCCCTCCGCCCCCAGCTGCCAGCCACCTTCCCGGCGGCCCACCGTCTGACGGCGGCCATGGGATCGGTCCCGAGCACCATCGCCCGGCTGCTCCCCGGCCTCGTCCTGTGCGGTGCGGTCACGGCGGTCGCGGTGGTGCTGGAGCGGCTGGAGGCCGGGCTCTTCGGCCGCGCCTGGCTGGAGGCCCTGGTCCTGGCCATCCTGGTCGGCACGGTGGTGCGCACGGTCTGGACGCCGAGCCAGCGCTGGCGGGCGGGCATCACTTTCAGCGCCAAGACGCTGCTGGAGGTCGCGGTCGTGCTGCTCGGCGCCTCGGTCAGCGTGGGTACGGTCATGACCGCCGGCCCGGCCCTGCTGCTTGGCATCGTCGGCGTCGTCATCGTCGCGATTGGCGCCAGCTACGGGCTGGGGCGCGGCCTCGGCCTGCCCCATCGCATGGCGGTGCTGGTGGCCTGCGGCAACTCGATCTGCGGCAATTCCGCGATCGCCGCGGTGGCCCCGGTGATCGGCGCGGATGGCGAAGAGGTGGCGGCGTCGATCGCCTTCACCGCCGTGCTCGGCGTGCTGGTGGTGCTGGGCCTGCCCTTCCTGCCGGCGCTGCTGGATATGACCGGCGTCCAGTACGGCGTGCTGGCCGGGCTGACCGTCTACGCCGTGCCGCAGGTGCTGGCCGCCACGGCGCCGGTCGGCGCGATCGCGGTGCAGCTCGGCACCCTGGTCAAGCTGATGCGCGTGCTGATGCTCGGGCCGGTGATCCTGGTGCTCACCCTGGTGACCCGTCGCCGCGATGAGGCCATGTCGAAGGCGGACCACCCGGCGGCGAAGCGGATGCCGTGGCACAGCTGGTGCCCTGGTTCATCGACGGCTTCCTGCTGCTCGCCGTGCTGCGCTCGTTCGGGCTGATCCCGCAGATGGCCCTCGCCCCCACCGCGGCGGCGGCGACCTGGCTGACCGTGCTGTCGATGGCGGCGCTCGGCCTCAGCACCGACCTGCGCAGCGTGGCCAAGGCCGGCCCGCGGGTGACGGCGGCGGTCACGCTCTCGCTGCTGTTGCTCGGCGTCATCAGCCTCGCCCTGATCCACGTCCTCGGGATCGTGTGAGGCCGATTGTAACTGCTACTGGTGCGGCCGTCTGACGGCGGCTTCTCCGCTTCCGGTACTCACGGCCCCAAACGTCCGCTGCGCGCCGGGTCTCGAAGCCACCGCCAGCCGACTCACACCAGCGCAGTTACAATCGGCCTCTTAAAAGATCGACGCCCCCGCATCGGCCCGGCCGGCGGCGTTGCGGAAGGCGGCGAACAGTTCGCGGCCCACCCCGACATGCGACGGCGCCAGGTCCATGGTCGCATCCTCGCGCGCCGCCCATTCCTCGGCGTCGATGTCGCGGATCTCCAGCCGGCCGGTCACCGCATCCAGGCGCAGGATGTCGCCGTCACGCAGCTTGGCGATCGGGCCGCCGACCGAGGCCTCGGGCGTGACATGGATGGCGGCCGGCACCTTGCCGGAGGCGCCGGACAGGCGGCCGTCGGTGACCAGCGCCACCTTGTGGCCACGATCCTGCAGCGCGCCGAGCGGCGGCATCAGCTTGTGCAGCTCCGGCATGCCGTTGGCCTTCGGCCCCTGGAACCGGACCACGGCGATGAAGTCCTGATCCAGCGTGCCGGCGCGGAACGCCGCCTGCAGTTCCTCCTGCGAATGGAAAATCTTCGCTGGCGCCTCGATCACATGGCGCTCCGCCGCCACGGCGGAGGTCTTGATCACGGCCCGGCCGAGATCGCCGTCCAGCACGCGCAGGCCGCCGGTGGCCTGGAACGGCTCCGCCGCGCCACGCAGCACCGCGATGTCGCCGCTGGTCGCCGCCGCCTCACGCCAGACCACGGCGCCGTCTTCGCCCAGGCCGGGTTCGACGGTGTAGCCATCGAGGGTGCCGCCCCAGATCGTGGCGGCGTCGCCATGCAGCAGCCCGGCGCCGATCAGCTCGCGGATCAGGAAGCCGGTACCGCCGGCGGCGTGGAAATGATTCACATCGGCCTTGCCGTTCGGATAGACGCGACACAGCAGTGGCGTGACCTCGGCCAGGTCGGCGAAATCGTCCCAGGTCAGGGCGATGCCGGCGGCGGCGGCCATGGCGATCAAATGGATGGTGTGGTTGGTCGACCCGCCGGTGGCGTGCAGCCCGACCACGCCGTTGACCACCGCCCGCTCATCCATCAGCCGGCCGACCGGGATGAATTCGTTGCCCAGCGCGGTGATCGCCAAAGCACGCTTCGCCGCCTCGATCGTCAGGGCGTCGCGCAGCGGCGTGTTCGGGTTGATGAAGGACGAGCCCGGCAGGTGCAGGCCCATGATCTCCATCAGCATCTGGTTGGTGTTGGCGGTGCCGTAGAAGGTGCAGGTGCCAGGCCCGTGATAGGACTGGGCCTCGGCCTCCAGCAGCGCCTCGCGGCCGACCTTGCCCTCGGCATAGAGCTGGCGGGCCTTGGCCTTGTCGTCGTTCGGCAGGCCGGACGGCATCGGCCCGGCCGGGATGAACACCGCCGGCAGGTGGCCGAAGGACAGCGCCCCGATCACCAGGCCCGGCACGATCTTGTCGCAGACGCCGAGGAACACCGCGGCATCGAACATCTGGTGCGACAGGGCGACCGCGGTCGACAGCGCGATGACGTCGCGCGAGAACAGCGACAGCTCCATCCCCGCCTCGCCCTGGGTGACGCCGTCGCACATCGCCGGCACGCCGCCGGCCACCTGGGCGGTACCGCCGACCGCGCGCGCCGCCGCCCGGATCAGCTCGGGATAGCGCTCGAACGGCTGATGCGCCGACAGCATGTCGTTGTAGGAGGTGACGATGCCGAGATTCGGCCCCTCGCCGTCGCGCAGCGCGCCCTTGTCGATGCCGCAGGCGGCGAAGCCATGGGCGAAGTTGGCGCAGCCCAGCCGCCGCCGGGTCGGGCCGGACTCGGCCGCCTTGGCAATGCGGTCGAGATAGGCGGCGCGGGCTTCATAGCTGCGCCGCGCGATCCGCTCGGTCACCTCGGCAATGCGGGCTTGCACCATCGGGCTGGCTCCTTGGCTGGACGGTCTCGCCACCGGACCGGGCCAAACGAAGGATCTTCAGCCCGATCTCATAACGATCAACAGGTTATGGCAGATTCTTATAGTTGACTATCAGCTTCTGAAGCCGATGGTCACGGGCACCAGAAGATCTCGACCGGCCGCGTCGACCGGGTCAGCACGGCACGGATCGGCATCGCCTCGGCCGGGCCGGAGACCAGCGCCGCCTCGAGCACGCGCTGCTTGCCCGCCCCTTCGATATGGAGGCACAGCGCGTCCGCCGCCAGCAGAACCGGCAGGGTCAGCGTGATCCGCGGCTCGCCGGCGGCGGGGGCGCGAATGGTTTCGAGCAGCTGCCCGTCGGACGGCGCCAGGGCCTGGGCCAGCCGGTCGCCGCCCGGGAAGAACGACGCGGTGTGGCCGTCATCGCCCATGCCCAGCACCACCACGGCGAAGGGCAGCGGCAGGGCAGCGATGCTCGCGGTCACCTGCGCCAGCCCGTCCTCGGGCGTCGGCGTATCGATGTGCAGCGGCACGAAGTTCGCCGCCGCGGCGGGGCCCTGCAGCAGATGGGTGCGCAGCAGCGCGGCGTTGGACCGGTCGGACTCCTCGCCCACCCAGCGCTCGTCGATCAGGGTGATGTCGATCCGGGCCCAATCCAGCGGCTTCCGCGACAGCGCCTCGAACATCCGGGTCGGGGTGCGCCCGCCGGACAAAGCGAGCGCGGCCCGGTCGGACCGGGCCAGGCGCGCGGTCAGCGCCGCGGCGATGTGATCGGCAAGGCCGGCCGCCAGGGTCTCGGGGGTCGGGAAGTCGTGGCGGGCGATCGGCATCGGCTCGCTCCTCAGTCTTCGTCCTCGTGCCAGGTCCGGCCGTCGCGCTCGATCAGGGCGATCGCGGCGGAGGGACCCCAGGTGCCGGCAGTATAGGGCTTCGGCGGCTCCTTGGATGCCTTCCACGCCTCGATGATCGGGTCGGCCCAGGCCCAGGCCTGTTCGACCACATCGCGCCGCATGAACAGGCTCTGGTTGCCGCGGACGACATCCATCACCAGCCGCTCATAAGCGTCCGGGTTCCGGACGTTGAAGGCCTCGGCGAAGCTCATGTCCAGCGGCACATGCTGCAGCCGCATGCCGCCCGGCCCCGGATCCTTGATCATCAGCCACAGCTTGACGCCTTCGTCGGGCTGCAGCCGGATCACCAGGTGGTTCTGCGAGATCGGGCCGGCCGACCCGTCGAACACCGAATGCGGGATGGCGCGGAAGGTGACCACGATCTCCGACATCCGCGCCGCCAGGCGCTTGCCGGTGCGCAGGTAGAACGGCACGTTGGCCCAGCGCCAGTTGTCGATCTGCGCCTTCAGGGCGACGAAGGTCTCGGTGTGGCTGGTGGTGTTGCCCAGCTCGTCGAGATAGCCCGGCACCGCACCGCCGGAGGACGCGCCGGCCCGGTACTGGCCGCGCACCGTGGCGGTGTTCACCGTGCCGTCCGTGATCGGCTTCAGCGACTTCAGCACCTTCAGCTTCTCGTCGCTCAGCGACGCGGCCTCCATCGAGGTCGGCGGCTCCATGGCGACGAGGCAGAGCAGCTGCAGGATGTGGTTCTGCACCATATCGCGCAGCGCGCCGGCGCCGTCGTAATAGCCGGCACGGCCTTCGACCCCGAGGCTCTCGGCCACGGTGATCTGGACATGGTCGATGTGCGAGGAATTCCACAGCGGCTCGAACAGGGCGTTGGCGAAGCGCAGCGCCATCAGGTTCTGCACCGTCTCCTTGCCGAGATAGTGGTCGATCCGGTAGGTCGCCTCTTCCGGGAAGACCTTGCCGATCGCGTCGTTCAGCTCGCGGGCGGATTCGAGATCCTTGCCGATCGGCTTCTCGACCACGACCCGCGACCGCTCGGTCACCAGCCCGTGCTGGCCCAGCTGGCCGCAGATCTCGCCGAACAGGTCGGGCGAGGTCGCGAGGTAGAAAATGCGGATGCGCTCGGCGCCGTCCTTCAGCGCCTTGCCCAGGTCGGCCCAGCCCTTCTTGGCCATGGCATCGACCGGGACATAGGACAGCCGGCCCAGGAAATCATCCAGCACCGTGCCGCTCTTCTCCGCCGCCGGGATGTGCTCGAGGATCGCCTTGCGGGCGAAGTCCCGGAACTCATCGTCGGACAGCGGGCGGCGGGACGTGCCGATGATCCTGGCCTCCGGCGGCACCTGCCCGGCCTTGTCGCGCTCATAGAGCGCCGGCAGCAGTTTCCGCTGGGACAGGTCTCCCGTCGCACCGAACACGACGATGTCGAACGGCTCGACGGCAATGACGCGCGCGATCATGTATCCAATCCTCGGACCAAATCGAGCGGCTGTTATCGGCGGCTGGGCGCGCAAGCGCCAGCGGGAAGTTGCGATCGAGGGCCGGCTGCACGCATGCGTCACTTGAGGCAGGCGCGGGTTCGCCCCGCTTGCGACCCCGCGCCTGCTCAAAATCCGGGCAGTTTTCCCTGAAATCAGCCCCGGCTGCGCGCCGTCGGCCTGCCCTTCGCCGCCGGCTTTGGTTTGCCCCCTGGCTTCGCCTTGACCACCGGCTTCGCTTTGGCCGCTGGTTTTGCCTTTGCGGTCGGCTTCGCCTTGGCCGGCGCGTCATCCTTGACCGCTGGCGGCCGCTTGGCCGGAGCCGCCTTGCCGTTCGCGGCCTTGGCTTTGGCGCTCTTGGGGGCTTTGGCGGCCTTGGCCGGCTTCGGCGCCTCGACCGCGACGGTGACCTCGCCCTTGGCCTTGTCGAAGCGGAAGACGGCGCGGTCGCCCTCCTTCACATCGCCGTTGAGCATCGCCTTGGCCAGCTTGGTCTCCACCAGCTGCCGGATCTGCCGCCGCAACTCGCGGGCGCCGTAATCCGGCTGGTAGCCCTCCGCCGCCAGATGCTCGACCAGCGATTCGTCGGCCACCAGGTCGATATCCTGCCCTCGGGCCGTCTTGACCAGGCCGGCGAGCTGCAGCCGGACGATCTGCTTGATCTGGTCCGCGGTCAGCCCGTGGAAGATGATGATCTCATCGATCCGGTTCAGGAATTCCGGGCGGAAGTGCTGGCGCAGCACGCCCAGGACGTCGCCCCTGATCCCGTTCGTGGTCGACGCGTTGAAGCCGATCGCGGATTGCCGCCCCATGATGACGTCGGAGGCGAGGTTCGAGGTGGCGATGATCAGCGTGTTGCTGAAATCCACCACCCGGCCCTTGCCGTCGGTCAGCCGGCCATCGTCGAACACTTGCAGTAGCACGTTGTAGACATCGGCATGCGCCTTCTCGATCTCATCGAGCAGGATCACGCTGTAGGGCCGCCGCCGCACCTTTTCGGTCAGCTGGCCGCCTTCGTCATAGCCGACATAGCCCGGCGGGGCGCCGATCAGCCGGGACACGGCGTGGCGCTCCATATACTCGCTCATGTCGACGCGGATGATCGCGTTCTCGTCGCCGAACACCACCTCGGCCAGTGCCTTGGCCAGCTCGGTCTTGCCGACGCCGGTGGGGCCGAGGAACAGGAAGTTGGCGATCGGCCGATGGCCCTGCTGCAGCCCGGCCCGGGCCAGGCGGACCGCGTCACTGACCGCGCGGATCGCCTCCTCCTGCCCGATCACGCGCTGGTGCAACCGCTCCTCCATCTGCAGCAGCTTGGCCTTCTCCTCCGCCGTCAGCTCGGTCACCGGGATGCCGGTCAGCTTCGACACGATCTCGGCGATATGCTCGACCGTCACCTCCGCCGTGCTCGACCCGATCCGGTGCTTCCATTCGTCGGTCAGGTCGGCCAGCGATTTCTCCTTCTCGGCCACCTGTTCCTCGAACGCCTTGGTCCGTTCGTATTGCTTGCGTGAGCTGGCATAGGCCTGTTCGCGCTTCAGCTGCGCCACCTCCGCCTCCAGCTCCTGGATATCGGCCGGGCGCGAGGTGGTGGAGAGATGGACCCGCGCCGCCGCCTGGTCGATCAGGTCGATCGCCTTGTCCGGCAGGAAGCGGCCGGAGATGTAGCGGTCCGACAGCTCCGCCGCGGCGACGAAGGCCTGGTCCTGGATCGTCACCTTGTGGTGGCCTTCCAGCCGGTCGCGCAGGCCGCGCAGGATGTTGACCGTCTGCTCCACCGTCGGCTCGGACACCAGAACCGGCTGGAACCGCCGTTCCAGCGCCGCGTCCTTCTCGATGTATTTCTGGTATTCGTTCAGCGTTGTGGCGCCGATCAGGTTCATCTCACCGCGCGCCATCGCCGGCTTGAACACATTGGCGACATCCAGCCCGCCCTCGCCGCCGCCCTGCCCGGCGCCGACGATGGTGTGGACCTCGTCGATGAACAGCAGCAGTTCCTCGCGGCGTTCGGCGATCTCGTCCATCACCTGCTTCACCCGTTCCTCGAACTCGCCGCGGAACTTCGAGCCGGCGACTAGGCTGTTGATGTTAAGCTCGATCAGCCGCTTGTCGCGCAGCGTGTCCGGCACCTCGCCATTGACGATGCGCTGCGCCAGCCCCTCGACGATCGCGGTCTTGCCGACGCCGGGCTCGCCGATCAGCACCGGGTTGTTCTTCTTGCGCCGGGCCAGGATCTCGATCGTGGTCTCGACCTCCTTCGACCGGCCGATCACGGGGTCGAGCTTGCCCTCACGCGCCAGCTTGGTCAGGTCGCGGCTGTATTTGTCGAGCTGCGGCGTGTTGGACGGCACCTCGACCGGCCCCTCCTCCGCCCCCGGCCCGACGGTCCGCACGGTCTGCTGCCGCAGCGCCTGTGCCGTCAGCCCGTATTTGCGCAGCAGGTTGCCGGCGAAGCTTTCCGGCACCGCGGCGAGGCCGAGCAGCAGGTGCTCCGGCCCGACATAATTGTGACCGAGTTCGCGCGAGACCAGGAAGGCCTGATCCAGCGCCGCCTTCATCCGCGGCGACACGCCAATCTCGGTGCGCGGCCCGATCGTGCCGGGCTCGCCGCGCGGGGCGTTCTGGTCGATATAGCTGCGCAACTCGTCAGGCGAGATCTTGAACCGCCGCAGGATCGCCTGCACCACGTCGCTGACCGACAGCTCGTACAGCAGGTGCTCGGTGTCGACCTCGCGCTTGCCGGTCTGGACCGCCCGCTCCGCCGCGCGCTGCAGCAGTTCCTTCGAGGTCTCGCTGAAATGCTGCTGCATATTGAGCGCCTCGCGCTCGGGACGTTGCGGGCCGCGCGGACCGGCCGGGCCGCCGCTTTGCCCGGGCACATCGTCCAGTCCTCCACCGCGGACCAGCGCCTCCAGCGGCGAGATGTAGCGCTGGTGCCGGGTCAGCTGGGTGTAGTGGAAATCGCAGACATCGAGCTGCCGGCGCTGGCCGTTCTGCAGCACGGTGACGCGGACCTTGGCGGGCCGGACCTGGCAGATATCGCAGAGATTGTTCTGAGCCATGTTTTAACGTCTCCACCCCGAAAACCGGATCGGCCTGCACGGCCTGTTGCGGAACGGCCCGGAATGCGCCCGGGTCCGGATGGCGGTCTTTGCGCCCCCCTCCAGCGCCAACGTTCAGCGCCGGAAGCGGTTCCGGCCCCCAGCACGTCGGCGCCGGACGAAACCTGGATTTAATCTTCACCGCCGCATGATGGGCCCGGTCAAGATGGATTAAAGCCGATGGGTGTCGCCCGCCTCCTCGCCCGGCGCGAACAGCAGCGCCTCGACGACGTGCTGCGGGCCGCTGGCGTGGTCGGGCGGCGGCTGGACGAGCTCGATCGGCAGGACCGGGCCGACACGGCCGAGATGCAGCGGCAATTCACGCTGGCCGACGAGCACGGGCTGCGCCAGATGCCCGCCTATCTCGCCGGGCTGCGCGCGCGCCAGGCGATGCGGCTGGCGGAACGCCGGCTGCTGCAGGCCGATCTGACGCGGCTGCGCAACCAGGCCCGGCTGCATCATCGCGAAACCGAGAAATTCGAGATCGTCGACGCCGCGGCGGTCGAGGCGCTTCGCCGGGCCCGTGTGGCGAAGGACCGGGCGGCGAGCGCCGAGCTGGCCGCCGCCGGTTTCATCCGCCGGCGCCGGGAAGCAGAGCGAGGCTGAACGGCACTCGGGCCAAGATCTCGGGCAATCGGCGACCGCGCCGCTTGGGCTGCGGCAGCAACGGCTCTATCAGAGCGTATTCTTCATCGGACAAATCACTTGTAAAGCGCTCACACACTACATTTTATTGTTGCCGATCGACTTCGTTCCAAGGCATGTACTTCCTCACTGCTATTGGCCGGCCAGCTGTCGCAAATACTGCCATGATCGAGCTTTCGGCATGTGTTCAGAACGCAAAGCGCCGGTGCGCCGGACCACGCCACCACCTGAAAGCATCGTTGCAGGCTGGTACGAGAACGCCAGCCTGCTCGACAGCTACAGCATCGATTTGAGTTCATCGAAACAGTACACTATGCGCGAGCTGGCGACCCGGACAGTCGGCGATCCGCCCGCGTGGATCAAGGCGTTGGTCGCGGTGCGCGACGCCATGGTGACGCCCTTTGGCGTCAAAACCTCCGGCGAGGTCCGAGCGTCCAGGGCCGACAACGGACGCGTGGACTTCTTCCCGGTGCAATGGGAAAGCGACGACGAGATTGTGCTGGGTGAGGATGATCGACACCTGGACTTCCGACTATCGCTGCTCCGTCGCAATTCTCCAACCGGTCCGCAGCTCATCGCGACAACCGTCGTGCACTCCCACAATGCCTTCGGTCTCACCTATCTCAACGTGATCAGGCCCTTTCATCACCTCGTGGTCAGGGCCAGCCTGGCACACTTTGCACGAGCGCAAGGTTAGGTGGCCGCGAAAATCCTGATTTCTGCATCCCTCGAAACTCCCGGGTCCGCGAACTGGATATTATCCGATATCCGTGGGGTCGATGTCGCACAGTGGGGCGCCAGTTCGCCATGTGACGAAGCCACTTCCCTCGCTATGTCTCAAAAATCCGGGAATTTCCTGCTCAAAACGCTTCGTTAAAATTCTTAGCTTTCGGTCGGGCTCAAAGGCCGCATCCAAGCCACCGATCCGAGACATCGACCTCACAAGTCAAGTCACGTTAACTTTTACTGTCGATCTTTGTTAACTTTTTCTGACGGCCCAGTTGTTGGGCGACGGCCATTGAAAATCTTCCGACTGATTGCAGAATTTCCACAACTCGACAGAATTCCGCCTTATTTTCTTCCGTATTCGGGCCAACCCTGCACATCCGGTTCAGGATCGGCAACGCCGATACCGAGGTCGCAGTCAGTGCCTCGGCCCGCCCTTGCCGATCGACGCGCATCGCGGTCATCTGCGACGGAAAGGAAAAATCCATGTCCGATTTCAATGGCACCGACGGTGACGACATCATCCACGGCACGGCCGGCAACGACACCATCCATGGCCTCGGCGGCAATGACCAGCTGTATGGCGGCGCTGGCGTCGACACGATTTTTGGCGGTGACGGCAACGACCAGGTCTTCGGCGAGGACGGGTCCGACACCTTGTATGGCGAGAATGGCGACGACACCGTGCATGGCGGCGCCGGCGGCGACACGCTGCATGGTGGCAATGGCAACGACACGCTGTACGGGGATGACGGGAATGACGACCTGACCGGTGCTGCCGGCGCCGACACCCTGCATGGCGGCGCCGGCATCGACACCGCCGACTACTTTTTCGACGACGACGGGATCACGATCACGATCGGCGGCGGCGCCGGCATCGGCGGCAATGCCCAGGGCGACATCATCGACGCCGATGTCGAGAACATCATCGGAACTTACGGGAACGATGTCCTGACCGGGTCGGCGGGCGCCAACACCCTGCAGGGCAATGACGGCAACGACACCCTCAATGGCGGTGCCGGCGACGACCAGCTGGATGGCGGCATCGGTGCCGACACCTTCCATGGCGGCGACGGCATCGACACCGTTACCTATTACCGCCTGTTCGGCGGCGACGACATCAATGTCACGATTGGCGGCACCGGCACCGGCGGCGATGCCCAGGGCGACTTCATCGGCGCCGACATCGAGAACATCCACGGCAGCGTCTATGACGACCGGATCACGGGTTCCGCGGCCGGCAACGAGCTCCGCGGCGATTCCGGCAATGACGTGCTACAGGGCCTCGCCGGCGACGATTATCTCTACGGCAATGCCGGCACCGACTCGCTATCCGGCGGGGACGGCAATGACTGGTTGATAGGCGGCCAGGGGGCCGACAGCCTGAGCGGCGGCGCCGGCATCGACGGTGTCAGCTATATCGACAGCGGCGACGGCGTCACCGTCACGCTCGGCGGCGCGGCCTCGGGCGGATACGCCACCGGCGATACCCTCGCCGCGGACATCGAAATGCTTCAGGGCTCCGACCAGGCCGATACCCTGACCGGCAACCAGGGAGACAATTCGCTTTATGGCGGCGCGGGCAACGACACCCTGCGTGGTGGCGACGGCAATGACTGGCTCGCCGGTGAGGCTGGGGCTGACGCTCTCAGCGGCGGCAACGGCATCGACGGGGTCAGCTACTACGACAGCGCCGCCGCGGTGACCGTCACGCTCGGCGTCGCGGCCTCCGGCGGCGACGCCCAGGGCGACGTCATCGCCGCCGATATCGAATATCTCGAAGGCTCGGCCCACAATGACGCGCTGACCGGCTCGGCCGGCGACAACTGGATCTGGGGCCTCGACGGCAACGACACCATCCATGGCGGCGACGGAAATGACTGGCTCTTCGGCGGCGCCGGTGCCGACAGCTTCAGCGGCGGCAACGGCATCGACCTCGTCAGCTATGTCGACAGCACCTCGGGCGTGACGGCGACGATCGGCGGCACCGGCTCCGGCGGCGACGCCCAGGGCGACACCATCGCCACGGATGTCGAGAATCTGGACGGCTCGATCTATGCCGACACGCTCAACGGCTCGGCCGGCGACAATCGGCTGGACGGCGATGCCGGCAACGACACGCTGCAGGGGGGTGCCGGCAACGACACCCTGATAGGGTTCGACGGTAACGACACCCTGCGCGGCGGCGAGGGCGACGACCTGCTGGTCGGCTATTCCGGCGCCGACAGCCTGTCCGGCGGCGCCGGCATCGACACCGCCGACTACACCTACGGCACATCGGGAGTGACGGTGACGATCGGCGGCACCGGCTCGGGCGGCTATGCCCAGGGCGACACCATCGCCGCCGATGTCGAGAACATCATCGGCTCCGCCTTCAACGACGTGCTGACCGGATCGGCCGCGGCCAATGACCTGCGGGGCGGGAACGGCGACGATCGGCTGGTCGGCCTCGCCGGGGATGACCGGCTCGACGGCCATTACGGCAACGACGTCCTCCAGGGCGGCGACGGCAATGATGTGCTCGTCGGCTGGTCCGGGGCGGACAGCCTCAGCGGCGGCGCCGGCATCGACACGGCGGACTACACCTACAGCACATCAGGCGTGACCGTCGCGATCGGCGGCGGCGGCACCGGCGGCGACGCCCAGGGCGACACCATCGCCGGGGATATCGAGAACCTCCTGGGGTCGGCCTACAACGACACCCTGCTCGGCAGCGGGGCCGCCAACAGCCTGGCGGGCGGTGACGGTGCCGATGTGCTGACGGGTGGGGCCGGAGCGGACCATCTCGATGGCGGTGCCGGGATCGACATTGCCAGCTACTACGACAGCACGGTCGGGGTGACGGTGAACCTGGCCACGGGCATCGGCAGCGGCGGTGCGGCGCAGGGCGACACGCTGGCCGGTATCGAGATCGTTTCCGGCAGCCAGGGCAACGACACCCTCACAGGTGACAGCGGAGCCAACACGCTGCGGGGCTGGAGCGGCAATGACGTGCTTCGCGGTGGTGGCGGCGCCGACCATCTCGACGGCGGCGCCGGCTTCGACACGGTGCTGTACACCGAGAGCACGGTCGCCATGACGGTGAACCTGGCGGCAGGCATCGCCCACGGCGGCAACGCCGAAGGCGACGTGCTGACCGGAATCGAAGGCGTCTATGGCGGATCCGGGAACGACACGCTGATCGGAAGTGCCGTGGCCAACACCCTGGTCGGCAACGCGGGCGACGACATGCTCCAGGGCGGGGCCGGCAAGGACAGCCTGACCGGCGGCGGCGGCGGCGACCGCTTCGCCTTCACCACGCTGGGCGACAGCACGGCGGGTGCCAATGCCGACCGGATCAACGATTTCAGCCACGCCCAGGGCGACCGCATCGACCTGCACGGCATCGACGCCGATACCACGGTGACCGGCGACCAGGCGTTCCACTTCATCGGCACGGCGGCCTATGGCCATCATGCCGGCGAACTGCACTACGCCATCTCCGGCTCCGACACGGTGATCGGCGGCGACGTCAACGGCGACGGCATCTCCGACTTCAACATCGTGCTGACCGGCCACATCGCCCTGGCGGCTGGCGACTTCACGCTGTAGCCCCACCCTGCTCCACTAGACCGGCGACCGCGCCTCCGCCGCCGTCGGTTCGCCTGCGGGGTCGAGTCCCAGCGCGACGGCGAGGCGGCCGAAGCCCTCCGCCGGCGGTGTCCGCTCCTGCCGGTCCTGGCCGAGGAAACGGTCCAGCGCCGGCAGGACCCGGATCGCCTCGTCGACGTCAGGGTCGGACCCGGCGGCATAGGCGCCGATGCGGATCATCTCCGCCACGCCCTCATGCACCGCCAGCAGCTGCCGCGAGCGATTCGCCAGGGCCAGCGCCGCCGGTGCCAGGGCCCGGTCGACCGCGCGCGACAGGCTGCGCAGCACGTCGATCGCCGGGAAGCGGCCGGCCTGGGCGATCCGGCGCGACAGCACGATGTGGCCGTCCAGGATGCCGCGCACAGTGTCGGACACCGGCTCGTCATGGTCGTCGCCTTCGACCAGCACGGTGAACAGCGCGGTGATGTCGCCCTGGGCGCCGCCACCGGTGCCGGCCCGTTCCAGCAGCCGCGGCAGCTCGCCGAAGGTCGAGGGTGGATAGCCGCGCGTCGTCGGCGGTTCGCCGGCCAAGAGGCCGATCTCGCGCAGCGCGGTGGCGTAGCGCGTCAGCGAATCCATCATGACCAGCACGTTCAGGCCGCGGTCGCGCAGATCCTCCGCCACCGCCATGGCCAGATGTGCCGCGTCGCGCCGCAGCAGCGCGCTTTCATCCGAGGTCGCGACCACGACGACGGAGCGGGCCAGCCCCGCCGGCCCCAAGCCATCCTCGATGAACTCGTTCACCTCGCGCCCGCGCTCGCCGACCAGCCCGATCACGATCGCATCGGCCTCCGCCCCCCGCGCCAGCATCGACAGCAGGGTCGACTTGCCGACGCCGGCAGCGGCGAAGATGCCCATGCGCTGGCCCCGGCACAGCGGCGTGAAGGCGTCGATCGCCCGCAGCCCGGTCGCGACCCGCGGGCCGAGCCGTCGCCGCGCCGTGGCCAGGGGCGGCTTGCCGCGCAACAGCCGCGGTGCATCGCCGGCAGCGATCGGCCCGCGGCCGTCGATCGGTTCACCCAGCCCGTTCACCACCCGGCCAAGCCAGGCGGGCGACGGGCTGATCATGGCATCGGCCCGCCGTAACTCGACCGGATGGCCCGGCGCCACCCCGGCCGGATCGTCCAGCGCCATCAGCACCGTGCGGCCGGCGCGGAAGCCGACCACCTCGCAGCGGATCTCGCGCACCGCCAGGCCGGGGCCGGCGGCGATGACGCTGCAGCGATCGGCCAGCGCGATGCGATGGCCCAGGCCATCGGCCTCGATCGTCATGCCCGCCGCGGCGGCGACATGGCCGCGCAGCACCGGGCCGGGCAGGCCGGCGATCTCGGCCGCGGCCCGGCGCAGCAGCCGCGCCGCCCGGGTCTGCACCACCATCTCGCGTTTTCCTTGAATCCTTATTGATGTCGTCCAATGAATCCTTTAGTGGATTTCTGCTCGGACATAAATCCTTTTAAATCCGAGAGAAAATTACCTAGAATTCGAGGTATCGGCGGGCATGGACATCAAGGCGATCGGGGTCGTCGGCCTCGCCGACAGCCGCATGACCTATCTGGCCGAGCGGCAGAAGGCGGTGGCGCAGAATGTCGCCAATGCCGACCAGCCGGGCTATCGCGCCAAGGACCTGCCGCCCTTCGCCGAAATGCTGGCCGGGGCGCAGTCGCGGCTCGGCCTTGCCGCCACCCAGCCGGCGCATCTGGCCGGCACCCGGCCCGGCGGGCCGCTGGCACCGCGGCCGGTCGACACCTGGGCCGCCGACCCGAACGGCAACTCGGTCAATCTCGAAGAGCAGATGGTGCAGTCCGGCGAGATCCGCGACGCCTACAGCCTCGCCGCCGGCGTCTACCAGCGCAGCATGGGCTTCTTCCGCATCGCCACTGGGCAATGAGCCGCCCCAACCGGCCAGGAGCTGAGTCATGGATCCTTTGAGCGCGGCGATGAAGGTCGGGGCCTCCGGCATGCGGGCGCAGAGCCTGCGGCTGCGCGTGGTGGCCGAGAACGTCGCCAATGCCGACACCACGGCCGCCCAGCCCGGCGGCGACCCGTATCGCCGCAAGACCGTGACCTTCGCCTCGACCCTCGACCGCACGGCCGGGGCCGAACTGGTCGACATTCGTAAGGTCGGCACCGATGCCAGCGCCTTCCCGATGTCCTACGACCCGTCGCACCCGGGCGCCGACGCCGCCGGCTACGTCAAGATGCCGAACGTCAACACCGTGATCGAAATGGCCGACATGCGGGAGGCCTCGCGCAGCTACCAGGCCAACCTGTCGGTGATCGAACAGGCACGGGCCATGCTGTCCCGCACCGTCGACATGCTGCGCAGCTGAAGGCAGAGACCATGGCCGTCCCCCCGCTCCTGCTGCACCCGGTCGCGCCCGCCGGCGCCAGCCTGGCCCCGACCCTTGCCGCCACCGCGCCGTCCAGCGCTCCGGCCGGCCCGGCCGGCGCCAGCTTCGGCGAGGTGCTGAAGAACGCCGCGTCCTCGACCATGGACAGCCTGCGCGGCGCCGAGCAGGCCTCGCTGGCCGGGCTGCGCGGCGAGGTGCCGGCGCAGCAGGCGGTCAACGCGGTGCTGGAGGCCGAGACCACGCTGCGCACCGTGGTCAACATCCGCGACCGGGCCATCGCCGCGTACAACGAGATCATGCGGATGCCTGTGTGACGTGAGGCGGGCATGAACGAGACCGACCTCATCCAGGTGCTGCGCGACGGGCTGTGGACCTCGATCCTGGTGGCCGGCCCGGCCCTGGCCGTCGCGCTGGTGGTCAGCCTGGGTATCGCCCTGTTCCAGGCCCTGACCCAGGTGCAGGAGATGACCCTGACCTTCGTGCCCAAGGTCGTCGCCATCATCGCCACCGTCATGGTCGCCCTGCCGCTGATGTTCCAGCTGCTGACCGGGCTGATGGAGCGCATGACCGACATCATCGTGCGGCTGTGATGGCATTGTTCGAGACTCCGCCCAGTCAAACGGAGTCCCCACTCCCCTTGCGGGAGGGGGGTAGGGGGAGGGGTCTGCGCGCGTCTGCGCGCGAATGGATAAGGATCTGCGATTCCTTCATCGAACTCCTTCGCCATTCTCCAGCACCAGCGGCACAAACCCCCTCCCCCTACCCCCCTCCCGCAGGGGGAGGGGGGACTCTAAAAGCAAGGGCTTTAAGAGGGATAGCTGTCGCCGTCGCCGGCCTGATCGCGTCCCCTGCCCTCGCCACCCCCGGCGCGGTCGGCGGCAGCTGGATCACGCCGGGGTCGGCCGGACCTGCTGCCGATTCCGCCATCTGCGCCCGCGAGATCATGCATCAGGCGCCGGGATCGGGGGTCGAGGCGGCGATGGCGCTGTCGGTAGGCCTGACCGAATCCGGCCGCCGGATCGAGGATGGCCGCTTCGTCATCTGGCCCTGGACGGTGAATGCCGAGGGCGAAGGCAGGCGCTTCGACAGCAAGGCCGAGGCGGTGGACTGGGTGCGCAAGGCCCTGGCCGGCGGCATGCGGTCGATCGATGTCGGCTGCATGCAGGTCAACCTGCGCTGGCACCCCGATGCCTTCGCCTCACTGGAGGCGGCCTTCGACCCCAAGGCCAATGTCGCCTACGCCCTGGGCTATCTCGGCGACCTGTCGAAGCAGTACGGCCCCCGCCTCGGCATCGGCCGCTACCATTCGGCGACGGCGGATTACCAGGACCGCTACCTCGCCCAGATCGACCACAATCTCGGCTTCGTCGAGGAAATGCGGCGGCGCAACCAAGCGACGCCGCCGGGCGTCGAGCCCGGCGGCTGGGGCGAGGCGGTGCTGGGCGGCATGGCCTTCACCCGCGGCCTGGTGGCCGATGTCGCGACCCAGCCGCTGCTGCCGAAAGGATTCGCCGAATGAATCCTTCTGCGCCCGCGCCGAACCGCGGCGTCCTGGCCCGGCTGACGGCCGCCGGCGCCTTCGGCGCCCGGCATCGCGACATCGTGTTCGCGATGGGCATCGCCGCGATCCTGTCGGTGCTGCTGCTGCCGCTGCCGGTGGTGCTGCTCGACATCAGCCTCGCCTTCTCCTTCTCGATCTCCGTCCTGATCCTGATGGTGGCGCTGTGGATCGGCCGGGCCAGCGACTTCTCCTCCTTCCCGACCATCCTGCTGGGTGTGACCCTGATGCGGCTGGCGATGAACGTCGCCACCACCCGGGTGATCCTGTCCCACGGCCCTGAGGGGCGGGGCGCGGCCGGTCATGTGATCCAGGGCTTTTCCGGCTTCATCATGTCGGGGAATTTCGTGATCGGGGTGATCCTGTTCGCCATCCTGGTGGTGGTGAATTACATCGTCATCACCAAGGGCTCGACCCGCATCGCCGAGGTCGGCGCCCGCTTCACCCTGGACGCCATCCCCGGCAAGCAGATGGCGATCGACGCCGACCTGTCGGCCGGGATGATCGACGAGACGGAGGCGCGCCGCCGGCGCCAGGAGCTGGAGGACGAAAGCTCGTTCTACGGCGCCATGGACGGCGCCTCGAAATTCGTCCGCGGCGATGCCGTGGCCGGGCTGATCATCGTCTTCATCAACCTGGTCGGCGGCATCGTCATCGGCACGCTGCAGCGCGGTATGCCGGTCAGCCAGGCGGTGACCACCTTCGCCACCCTGACCGTCGGCGACGGGCTGGTCAGCCAGATCCCGGCACTGCTGGTCTCGCTCGCCGCCGGCCTGGTCATCTCCAAGGGCAACAACCGCGGCTCGACCGAACAGATCGTGCTGTCGCAGCTCGGCGCCTATCCCAAGGCGCTGCTGGTCGCCGCCGGCCTCCTGCTGCTGCTGGCCATCGCGCCCGGCCTGCCGGCCTTTCCGTTCCTGGTGCTGGTGGTGATCTTCGGCGGCCTGGCCTGGATCATGCCACGGGTGACGGCGCGCCGGGCCCGGGACGCCAAACAGGCCGCGGTCGATGCAGCGGATATACCGAAGACCGCGGAGCAGACGGTGCAGAGCCTGCTGCGGGTCGACGACCTCCGGCTGGAGGTTGGGGTCGCCCTGGTCTCGATGGTCGGCCTGTCCGACGATCTGGCCGACAAGCTGAAGACCCTGCGCGGCCGCTTCGCCGGCGAATACGGCTTCGTCCTGCCGTCGATCCGGATCAAGGATTCGGCCGATCTCGGCAACACCGCCTACCGCCTGCTGATCCATGGCGAGGAGATGGCACGCGGCGAGGTGCGGCTGGCCAGCCGGCTGGTGCTGGCGCCGATCGGGCCGGTGGCGCTGCCAGGCGAGCCGACCAAGGACCCGACCTTCGGCCTGCCGGCAGTGTGGATCGATGCCGGCCTGGCCGAGGAGGCGGAGGCGCTGGGCTACACCGTGGTGTCGCCGGAGGGCGTGATCGTCACCCATGTCGCCGAGGCGGTGAAAGACAACTTCGCCGCGCTGCTCACCTATGGCGCGGCGGAGCGGCTGATCGACGGCATCGACCCGGAATACGCCAAGCTGGTGAAGGAGCTGGTGCCGGCGCAGCTGCCGATGATGACGATCGTGCGGGTGCTGCAGTCGCTGCTGGCCGAGCGCGTCTCGATCCGCAACCTGCCGGCGATCCTGGAGGCGATCGCCGAGGCCGTGGCCTGGACCCGCAGCGTGCCGCTGCTGGTCGAGCATGTGCGGATGCGCCTGGCCGGGCAGATCTGCCGGGCGCTGGGCGATGCCGACGGCTATCTCTCGGTCATCACCATGTCGTCGGACTGGGAGCAGGAGCTGGCCCAGGCCGTGACGGCGGAGGGCGACGAGCGTCGCTTCGCCCTGCCGCCCGACCGGGTGCAGGGCTTCCTGTCCGAACTGCGCAGCAAGCTGCAGGCCCATGCCGGGCGCGACCCGTTCCCGGCGGTGCTGGTCAACCCGGATGCCCGGCCCTTCCTCCGCTCGCTGCTGGAACGGATCAGCCCGGCCACCTCGGTGATCAGCCACAACGAAATCGCCCGCCGGACGATGCTGCGCACCGTCGACGTGGTGTAGCGTGACCATCGACGGCTTTGCCCTCGCGGGGATGGTCACCCCTTGGGTCTATGGCGCCCTGCTGGTGTTCGGCCGGCTCGGCGCCGCCTTCATGCTGATGCCGGGGCTAGGCGAGGCGCAGATCCCGGTGCGCGCCCGGCTGGTCGCGGCGCTGGCGGTGTCGCTGGCCCTGGCGCCGGCGGTCGACGGCGTGCCCCTGCCCGTCCCGGCCGATGCCGTCACCATCCTGGTCCATGTCTTCGGCAACATCATCGCCGGCGCCCTGCTCGGTGCCGGCGCCCGGCTGCTGCTGTCCGCCCTGCATGTCGCAGCCCAGGCAGCGGCCCAGCAGATGGGCCTGTCCAACCCGTTCACCGCGCTGGTGCCGGGCTTCGAGGGTGCCTCGGCGCTGTCCAGCTTCTTCGTGATGTGCGGCGTCGCCGTCACCTTCGCCGCCGACCTGCACCATGTGCTGATCCAGGCCGT
>NZ_JBYRFX010000859.1:0-1871 GCF_057815775.1 Inquilinus sp. | reverse complement strand
GCGATGATCTGAAGGACGACGAGAACCGTCGGCCAGGCGTATCCGCTCCAGAAACCCATCGGGTTACTCCGCCGCCGCTTTGTGCGATCCCACGATCTCATTGACGCACTGCGCCATCGTCTCCGAGGCACGCGTGATGGGATCCGTCATGTAGAAATTCTCGACCGCCGAGACGAAGGGCGCGGAAGCCATGGCGCCACCGGCACCGAACGCCCCCCATTCGCCCGCCACCTGCGTGTCGACCGCGCCGAACACCGGATTGACGGCGATCAGGCGCTGGCGCACCTCGCGCAGGCTGTCATAGGGCAGCTTGCGGCCGGCCGCCTCGCTGGCCGCACGCAGGATCTTCCAATCCTCGCGCGCCTCGCCCGGCGGGAACACCGCCATGCGGGCCTGCTGCACGCGGCCTTCGGTGTTGACGTAGGTCGCGTTCTTCTCGGTGTAGGCCGCACCCGGCAGGACCACGTCGGCGCGATGGGCACCGCGGTCGCCGTGATGGCCCTGGTAGACCACGAAGGCCTGGCCCAGCCGGCCGGTGTCGATCTCGTCGGCCGCGAGCAGCCAGACGAAGTCGATCTCACCCTTCTGCGCGCCGTCCAGGATACCGGCGACGTCGCGGCCGCCCGGACCCGGCAGGAAGCCGAGATCGAGGCCGCCGACACGCGCAGCGGCGGTGTGCAACACGTTGAAGCCGTTCCAGCCGTCGCGCACCAGACCGAAGGTCTCGGCGATCCGGCGGCAGGCGGCCAGCACCTGGGCGCCGTCCTCGCGAGTCAGGGCGCCCTGCCCCACGATCAGCAGCGGCGCCTTGGCGTTGCGCAGCACCTCGGCGAAGCCGTCGCTGCCGTCGGCGATCGCTGCCAGCGTGTCCGGCCCTGCGCCGAGATGGCGGGTACGGTAGGTCAGGTCGACATCGGGGCCGACCACGCCGACGGTCAGGCCGTTCTTCAGCCAGCGCTTGCGGATGCGCGCATTGACGATCGCGGCTTCGGAGCGCGGGTTGGTGCCGACCAGCAGGATGACGTCGGCCTGCTCGATCCCGGCGATGCCGCTGTTGAACAGGTAGGCGCCGCGCGGCCCGGCCGGCAGCTTCGCCCCGTCCTGGCGGCAATCGATGTTCGGCGACCCGAACGAGGCCATCAGGTCCTTCAGCGCGACCATCGCCTCGGCATCGACGGCGTCGCCGGCGATCGCCGCCATGCGCTTGCCGTCCAGGCCCTTGGTCTTGTCGGCGATGGCCTGGAAGGCCTCGGCCCAGCTCGCCTGCTGCAGCTTGCCGTTGCGCCTGATATAGGGGCGGTCGAGGCGACGTCGCTTCAGCCCGTCGATGGCGTAGCGGGTCTTGTCGTTGATCCACTCCTCGTTCACGTCCTCGTTCAAGCGAGGCAGAACGCGCATCACTTCGCCGCCGCGGGCGTCGACGCGGATGTTGGAGCCGATGGCGTCGAGGGTGTCGATCGTCTCGGTCTTGCGCAGCTCCCACGGCCGGGCGCTGAAGGCGTAGGGCTTGGAGGTCAGCGCCCCGACCGGGCAGACATCGACCAGGTTGCCCGACAGCTCGGACGCGATCGCCTGCTCGACATAGGTGGTGATCTCCATGTGCTCGCCGCGGTTCACGCCGCCGAGCACCGGCACGCCGGCGATCTCGTCGATGAAGCGGATGCAGCGGGTGCACTGGATGCACCGCGTCATGAAGGTCTCGATCAGCGGTCCGAGATACTTGTCGGTGACCGCCCGCTTGCCTTCGGTGTAGCGGCCGCGGTCGAAGCCGTAGGCCACGGCCTGATCCTGCAGGTCGCATTCGCCGCCCTGGTCGCAGATCGGGCAGTCGAGCGGATGGTTGATCAGCAGGAATTCCATGATGCCGCGCC
>NZ_JBYRFX010000858.1:0-1919 GCF_057815775.1 Inquilinus sp. | reverse complement strand
CGCGGCACGTTGATCCGCAGCCGCCCGGCCGGCGTGTCGCGGAAGCGGTTCACTTCCTCCACCGCCAGGTCGAATTCGGCGAAGAGCGGCCGGATCCGCTCCAGCAGCCTTTCCCCCGCCTCGGTCGGGGTGACGCTGCGGGCGCTGGAGGCGCGGCTGGGCGTCCGCCTGCTGAACCGCACCACCCGCAGCGTCACCCCGACCGAGGCGGGTGAGACGCTGCTGCAGCGGATCCGGCCGCTCTTCGCCGAATTCGACCTGGCGGTGGAGGAGGTGAACCGCTTCCGCGACACGCCGGCCGGGCGGCTGCGGATCAACGTGCCGCGGGTCGCCGCCACCCAGTTCATCGCCCCGGCGCTGGGCGTGTTCCACCGCGCCCATCCCGGCATCGACCTGGAGGTGGTGGTCGACGACACCATCACCGACATCGTCGCCGGCCGCTTCGATGCCGGCATCCGGCTGGGCGAGTCGCTGGAGCGGGACATGGTGGCGGTGCCGCTGACCGGGGCACTGGAGCTGATGGCGGTGGCGGCGCCGGCCTATCTGGCCGCGCACGGCGAGCCCGAGACGCCGGCCGATCTGCACCGGCACCGCTGCATCCGTTTCCGCTGGCCGGGCGGCGGCGACATCTATCGCTGGGAGTTCGAAGGCGGCGGCCAGGCGTTCGACGTGGCGGTGGACGGGCCGCTGACGGTCAATGATTCCGAGCTGATGCTGCAGGCGGCGCTGGACGGTGTCGGCATCGCCTATCTGCTCGACCGCCAGATGGGGTCCTGCGTCGCCGATGGCCGGCTGCAACGGGTGCTGCAGGACTGGTCGCCGCGCTTCCCCGGCTTCTATCTGTACCACTCCAGCCGCCGCCAGGTGCCGCCCGCCCTGCGCGCTTTCATCGACGTGCTGCGCCGCACGGTGCGGCAGGGCGGATAGGGCGTCGTTCGGGCTGCGGGACTGGATTGCTTCGCTGCGCTCGCAATGACGGATCTTGAAGGAGCGCCCCCTCGCCAACCCCCACCGTCATCGCGAGGCGCGAAGCGCCGTGGCGATCCAGGCTGGTGCCGGAGCAACCGAGCCCGACGATGTAAACGAATTGTTCATCGACGCCACCCTCGCGCTTCGTTCATCATTTGTTCCATGCAAAACGCGCCCGAACCCCTCGATGTCCAGGCCTACAGCCGCAGCCTCGCGCTGCAGGGGATCGAGATGCTCAGCCGCCTCGCCGAGATCGCGATGCAGCTGGCCGAGGGGGAGGGCGCCCGCGCCCTGGCGGCGCAGGCCTGGGCTGCCGAAGTGCGGGCCGATCCCGCCGGGCAGCCGGCGGATGATCCCGACCCCAGGATCGAGGCGCGGGAGGCCGGGCTGGCCTTCGACCGCTTCGCCCGCTCGGTGCAGCGCTCGCTGGGCCTGCGCGGCCGCGCCGCCGACAGCCTGTGTGTCCGCGACAAGGCCGCAGCGGCCGAGCGCGAGACCAATCGCAAGCTGCGCCGCACCCGCCACCGTGACGAGGTCCAGAGCGTCCTGGATTTCATGATCTGGGACGAAATCCCGGATGACGACCGCGCCAAGGCGCTGGAGCAGGAGCTCGGCGAGCGGCTCAGCGACCTCTATTGCGACGACGATGCCGACCGGATCGAGGACCGGCCGGCCGGGTCGGTCATGGCCGGGTTGGCCTGCGGCCTGGGACTGGCCGAGGAATGGAGCAACTGGGCGCCCGGCTGGCCGGCGACGCCGACCCCGCCGCGGCCGGCCGGCGGCGAGGCCGCGATCCTGGCCGAACGGGCCCGGCGCCGGGACCTGGCGGTCGCCGCGGTGGAGCGCGCCTTCCCCGCGATCGACCCGGCGCGGATCCCCGGGATCCGGGTCGGGCTGGCGGTGCGGCTGCAGGAGGCCGATATGGTCGAATGCCTCGACACCGAGACCAC
>NZ_JBYRFX010000857.1:0-2501 GCF_057815775.1 Inquilinus sp. | reverse complement strand
CGTTCCAGAACCTGCAGCGCGACGGCCATATGCAGACCCAGGTTCCCACCGGTCGGGCCAATTACGAACCCAACAGCCTGGCCCAGGCGGGCGAGGCGGGCGGGCCGCGCGAGGATCCCAAGGGCGGCTTCCGCAGCTTCGCCCTGCCGCTCGAAGAGACCAAGGTCCGGCTGCGTTCGGAGACCTTCGCCGACCACTACAGCCATGCCCGGCTGTTCTATCGCTCCCAGTCCGAAATCGAACAGGCGCATCTGGCCAGCGCCATCGTCTTCGAGCTTTCGAAGGTGGTGCTGGAGCATGTCCGCAGCCGGGTCCTGGCCAATCTGCGGAATGTCGACGAATCCCTGGCAAAGCGCGTTGCCGACGGCCTGGCAATGGACCTGCCGGCGAAGTCGGAGGCGGCGGCCCAGCCGCATGACATGAAGCCGTCGCCGGCCCTGCGCCTGATCGGCAAGTACCCACCCAGCCTGAAGGGCCGGATGGTCGGCGTGCTGGTCACGGACGGCGCCGACGGCAAGGTGGTGGACGCCGTCCGCAAGGTCGCGGAAGGCGATGGCGCCACGGTGAAGATCGTCGCGGCCAAGATCGGCGGCGTCACCTTGAAGGACGGCAAGACCCTGAAGGCGGATGGCCAGTTGGCCGGCTCGCCCTCCGTGATCTTCGACGCGGTGGCGCTGGTGCTGTCGAAGGAGGGCTGCGCCCAGCTGTTGAAGGAGAGCGCCGCCACCGATTTCGTCACCAACGCCTTCGTCCACCTCAAGGCCATCGGCTTCACCGCCGAGGCCAGGCCGCTGCTGGCCAAGGCCGGGGTGGCGGACGATGCCGGCGTGGTCGATCTGGGCAAGGGCGCGGGCGGCTTCCTCGAGCCCGCGCGCACCCGCCAGTGGGTTCGCGAGCCGAAGATCCGGATGCTGGCCTGACCGTGTGGCGATGATCGGGGTTTCTGCCGCACATCTCTGATCGAAGCGCGCAACAGGGCAGGCGGTACCCGGTCGATCGGGCGCCGGCCTGCCCTTTTGTGTTTCAGACTCGACATCTCACATCAACTTCGACAAGGATCGTACACGATATTCAAAAGATCACGTGCAGAGCCCACAGGCTGGGCACTGCGGACTTAAAGGGTGGCCTGGCACGGTCCATGAGCATCATGTCCAGCCCGGACTTGCCGGCCTTCCCGGCGTCGGACCGCGAGGCCTCGGTCTATGAGGCGATCCGCGAGGACATCATTGCCGGCCGCATCCCGGCCAATGCCCGGCTGATCGTCGCCGATCTCGCGGAGCGGCACGGCACCTCGACCAACCCGGTGCGCGAGGCGCTGCAGCAGCTCCGCGGCGAAGGCTTCGTCGTCATGACGCCCAATCGCGGGGCGCGCGTGCGGGCGATCGACGAGGATTTCATCCGCGACATCTATGAGATCGAGGTCCTGATCGAGCCGGCGCTGACGCGCTGGTTCGTCGGCATCGCGACCGACGCCGACATCGCCGAGCTGGAGGCGCTCCACGTCGAGATGGTGCGGCTCAACTACTCGGACCCGGTGCGGCACGGGCTGCTCGACACCCAATTCCACCACACGATGTACGAACGCCACTACAACCGGCACGCAGTCGATCTGTGGTGGAAGCACCGCGAGATCCTGCGCGCGATCAGCCGGCGGCATCCGACGTCGCTCGGCCGCCAGGCCGCGGTGATGCGGGAGCACCAGGAGGTCCTGGACGCGATCAAGGCCCAGGATTCGGATGCTGCGGCGGCCGTTCTCGCCCGCCATGTCGAAGGATCCGGCCGCCACATCATCGAGCAGATGCGGGCGGCGCGGCGCAGCAGTCAGAAGACCAAGGTGGAGTAACCACCGGACCGGGACCAGTTTCGGGAGGAGATGCCGTGACCCTTGTGGGGAGGAGTCGGTCTTCAGGCGGCCCGTTCGGCCATGCGCAGGAGTCCCTGCATGTAGCCGATCGCATGGGCGCGGCCCCGGTGGTTCCAGTCGGTGTCGTCGTCCATATGCGGGACATGGTCGTCCAGCAGGAAGCCGGTGAAACCGCTTTTGTGCAGCAGGGCCATGGCCTCGGCGGGGTCGAAATTGCCTTCGCCGATGAAGCATTCGGTGAAGTCCGGCACCGTGCCCTGCACATCGCGGAAATGGACGTAGAAGATGCGCCCCTTCGGTCCGAAGAAGCTGATCATCTCCTGCACATTCGTAGCACCACCCGGCATTTCCGAGCAGCAGCCGAGGCAGAGGTCGAGACCCCAGGACGGGCTGTCGGCATAGCAGGCATAGGCGCGCTTGAAATCCGCCGGGTCTTTGAAGATGCGGGCGACGCCGCCCAGCATCGGCACCGGCGGATCGTCGGGATGCAGCGCGATCTTTACCCCCGCCTCCTGGGCGACCGGCAGGACGGCATCCATGAAATAGATGTAGTTCGCCCACATCATCTCGGCGGTGACGATGCCGTCGACCTCGTCGAACAGCGGCATCGAGTCCGGCCGGCCGAGCGTCGTCGGCA
>NZ_JBYRFX010000856.1:0-15101 GCF_057815775.1 Inquilinus sp. | reverse complement strand
CGCGGTCCCAGCGCGGCGGCCGGGCCAGGCAGCCGGCGCAGATCGGGTCGTCCCCCGCCCCGGCCGCGGCCGCATGCTCGAAGGGCAGGCCGCAGCAGCGGCATTGCGGCGGCCCGAGGAAGGAAAGCTTCGCCCAGCAGGCGGAACAGAGCGCGCCGGGCGCCGCGATCTCCGTACCGCAGCCGAGGCAGCGCAGCGGCAGCACGGCGTCGAGCACGGCCGAGCCGGCGCGGCGGACCCAGGGACCGAAGGCCGGGCGCACCGTCGCCGCCTCACTTGCCGAGGGCGACGCCCTCGCGCCGCGGATCGGTGCCGCCGAGCAGGCCGTTCTTGACGATCTGGACGCCCTGCAGCCCGCTGGGCTGGTCGGTCACCGCCACATCGTGGCCGCGGGCCGCCAGCGCATCCTTCAGCCCGGCGACGGCCGTCCCCGCCTCCAGCTCGGTCTGGCCGTTGCGGTTGACGACATGGCCGAGGGCGATTGCCTGCTGCACGTCCAGCCCCCAGTCGAGCACGCCGATGATGGCCTCCGTGACATAGGGGATGATGCGCGCGCCGCCGGGCGACCCGATCACCAGCACCGGCTGGCCGTCGCGGTCCAGCACGATGGTCGGGGCCATCGAGCTGCGCGGCCGCTTGCCGGGTTCGACCCGGTTGGCCACCGGCCGGCCATTGGCCTCCGCCACGAAGGAGAAATCGGTCAGTTCGTTGTTCAGCAGGAAGCCGCGCACCATCAGGTGCGAGCCGAAGCCGCCCTCGATCGTGGTGGTCAGCGACACGGCGCTGCCGTCCTCGTCTACGATCGAGATCTGGGTGGTGTCGGGCGGTTCGGTCGAGGCGTCGGAGCTCCACTCCTGCGCCTTGCGCCAGGGCGGGTTGCCGGGCGCCGCCGGTACCGCCGCCGCGCGGTCGAGCGAGATCGCCTGCGCCCGGGCGGTGAGGTAGCCGTCATCGATCAGCCCGGGCACCGGCACCGACACGAAATCCGCGTCGGCGATGTAACGGTCGCGGTCGGCATAGGCCAGCTTGCCGGCCTCGGCGAACAGATGCCACGCATCGGCGGTGCCGGCGCCGATCTCCGCCATGTCGAAATGCTCGAGCAGGCCGAGGATCTGGCCGACGGCGATGCCGCCGGAGCTGGGTGGCCCCATGCCGCAGACCTGCCACAGCCGATAGGCGGTGCAGACCGGCGGGCGTTCGACCACGCGATAGGCCGCCAGATCCTCAGCCGCCAGCCGGCCGGGATGGGCGGCGCCCTGCACCGCGGCGACGATGTCGGCCGCGATCGGCCCTTGGTAGAACGCCTTCTCGCCGTCGCTGAGGATCAGCCGCAGGGTGTCGGCAAAGGCCGGGTTCTTCACCACCTGCCCGGCCTGCAGCGCCTGGCCGCCCGGGAAGAAATAGGCGCGCGCCGTGGGGTCGGCCTGCAGCCGCGTGGCGGTGTCGCCGGTCAGCAGCCCGGCCAGCCGCGGCGTCACGGCGAAGCCGGTCTCCGCCAGGTCGATCGCCGGCTGGAACAGCCGGTCGAGCGGCACCTTGCCCCAGCGCCGATGCGCCTCGATCAGCAGCTTCAGCGTGCCCGGCGCGCCGACCGAGCGGCCGCCGACCACGGCGTCGTAGAAGGGCAGCGGCTGGCCGTCGGCCCCGAGGAACAGGCTGCCATCAGCCGCCTTCGGCGCGGTCTCGCGGCCGTCCAGCGTGCTCAGCGTCCCCGTGACGCCGTCGAAATGCAGCAGCAGCGCCCCGCCGCCAATGCCGCTGGATTGCGGCTCGACCACATTGAGCACCAGCTGCACCGCGATCATGGCGTCGATGGCGGTGCCGCCTTCATCGAGGACGTCAAAGCCGGCCTGGGCGGCCAGCGGATCGGCGGTCGCCACCAGGAAGTGCCGGGCATGGACGGCAGCGGTGTCCGCCCATGCGGCAGCGGCAGGCAGCACGCCGGCCCCGAGGACGCCGCACAGCAAAAGGGCCCTCGACCCGGTCCAGCGCATACTCTCTCCCCGATCCTCGCCGGACGCGAGTATTCCACGGCCGGCACGGCTGCCCAAGACATAGGCACACGAAACGCCCCCCATGGCTCTCATGTCCTTTTCACATCCCGGGGGCAGACAGCCACTCAGAGACCGTTCGGAAACGTGTTGGCGTGAGTCGGCTGTTGGTGGTTGCGAGAACCGGAGCGCAGCGGACGTCTGGGTCCGTGAGCACCGGAAGCTTCGAGTCCGCCATCAGACGGCCGCGCCGGCGCGTTTCCGGACGGTCTCTCAGGTGAGGCTCAGGCCGCCGTCGAGGGTCAGGATCTCGCCGGTCACATAGTCCGAGCGGATCAGGCCGAAGATCGCCTCTGCCACATCCACGGGCTGCGCCGGGCGGCGCATCGGCGCCACCGTGGCCCAGAGAAGCTGCGCCTCGGTCCAATCCGCGGTCATCGGCGTGTCGACCAGGCCGGGGGCGACGGCATTGACCCGGATCGCCGGCGCCAGCGTCTTGGCCAGCAGCCGGGTCATGTGGTGCAGCGCCGCCTTGGACGCGGCATAGGGCACCGAGGCGCCACGTGGCCGGAACCCGGCATGCGACCCGACATTGACCACCGCCGCAGGCCGGCCACGCGCGCCCGATTCGCGCAACGCCGCCTCCGCCTCGGCCACCAGCAGCCAGGGGGCGATGACATTGACCTGGTGCAGCCGGCGCCACAGCTCCGGCGTCGCGCCCTTCAGGTCGGCATGCGGCACCGTGGCGGTGATGCCGGCGCTGTTGACCAGCACGTCGAGCCGGCCGTGCTGCGCCAGCACTGCCTGGACCAGGGCGGGCGGCCCATCATCGGTCGCCAGGTCGGCGGCGGTGTAGAAGGCGCCGCCGCCGAGTTCGGCCGCCAGCGCCTCACCCGCCGCCGCGGAACTGCGCGAATGCAACGCCACGGCATAGCCTTCTGCCGCCAGCCGCCGGGCCACCGCGGCGCCGATGCCCGAGGTCGATCCCGTCACCAGGGCCACCGGCCGGTCGGATATGCCCATCGTCCCTCTCCTTCGCAGTCGTCTCGTCCCCAGCTATAGAACCCAGCTGCGGCGGTCGAGTGTCTCGCAGCCTGTGTCCCCAGCCCCTATAGTGAACGGCATGACCCCTTCCGACGACATGATGGTGTTCGACCGGGCGCTGGTGCGCCGGCGGCGCGACCGGGCGGCGCCGGGCCTGGCCGAGCACGGCTTCCTGTTCGACCATGTCGCGGCGATGCTGGCCGACCGGCTGCTCGACATCAGCCGCCGCTTCCCGCGGGCGCTGGATCTCGGCTGCCATGACGGCGCCACGGCGCGGGCCCTGGCGGAGCCCAATGGCCTTCTCGGCAACCGGATCGACACCCTGATCCAGGCCGATCTGTCGCCGGCCCTGGCCCGAAGCGCCGCCGCCAATGGCCGGCCGACCGTGGCCTGCGACGAGGAGTTGCTGCCCTTCGGCGCCGACAGCTTCGACCTGGTGCTGAGCACCCTGTCGCTGCACTGGGTCAACGACCTGCCGGGCGCGCTGGTGCAGATCCGCCAGTCGCTGCGACCGGACGGGCTGTTCCTGGCGGCGATGCTGGGCGCCGGCACGCTGGCCGAGCTGCGATCGGCCCTGACCGAGGCCGAGACCGAGATGCTGGGCGGCGCCAGCCCGCGGCTGTCGCCCTTCGCCGATCTGCGCGACGCCGCCGGGCTGCTGCAGCGCGCCGGCTTCGCCTTGCCGGTGGCGGATGCGGAGACGGTGACGGTCAGCTACGAGAACGCCTTCCGCCTGTTCGCCGACCTGCGCGGCATGGGCGAGACCAATGCCGGGCTGAACCGCAACCCGGCGACGCCGCCGCGCGGCTTCTGGCCGGCCGTGGCCGCCCGCTATGCTGATCGCTTCGCCGAGCCGGACGGCCGGATCCCGGCCAGCTTCGAGGTGCTGTTCCTGGCCGGCTGGGCGCCACATGACAGCCAGCAGAAACCCCGCCCCCGCGGCAGCGCCACCCGCTCGCTGGCCGAAGCGCTGGGCACGGTGGAACACCCGGTGAAGCAGTAGCGGCGTTGCGTGGCTACGCGCCGCCGCCCGACGCCAGCTCCAGCCGCATGACCAGGGCATCCACCGCGGTGTCGCCGATCCTGTAGTAGCCCTTGCGCCGCCCGGCCTCCTGGAAGCCGGCGCCGCGGTACAGGGCCAGGGCCGCCGGGTTGTCGACCGCGACCTCGAGGAACAGCGACGCCGCCCCAGCCGCGGCGCTGCGGGCCACCAGCGCGTCGAGCAGCAGGCGCCCGCCGCCTTGCCGGCGCTGGCCGGGCAGCAGGGTGATCGACAGGATCTCCGCCTCATCCGCCGCCACCCGGCCGAGAGCGAAGCCGACGGGCTCCTCCGCCGGATCCAGAGCGATCAGCGCGAAGACGCCGGGGCCGGCCAGCAATTGGGCCAGTTGGTCCGGTGCCCAGGCCTCGCCGAAGCCGGCCTCGTACAGGGCCGACAGCACGGCGGCCTCGGCCACGCCGGCTGGAACGATCCGCAACGTGCCCCCCGGGCCGATCACGGCTTCGGCACGCGGTCCGCCAGCGGCCCCGCGTCGGGCGGCCGGACATAGATCGGCGGCGGCGGGCCGTCGCGGGCCTCGTCCGCCCGCGCCTCGGCCAGCCGGGCCACGGTGGCGGGATCGATCGCGGACGGCCCGGCGTGCCGGACATCCGCCCGGCCGGCCAAAGCCGGCAGCACGAGATGGGCGCCGTCGCCGGCCAGGGTCAGGGGCCCGGCCGGCAGCCGCGCCGCCAGATCGGCCGCTGGCAGGCACAAAGGCTCGCCCAGCGGCCGGCCGGCGGCATCGAACAGCCGGGCGAAGGGTTCGGACCGGCGCCCGTCCAGCGCCACCAGGATATGGCCTTCGGCGACCGGGCCGAGATCGGCCAGCACGGCGTCGAAGCTGGAGATGCCGACGATCTTCCGGCCGGCACCCAGCGCCAGGCCGCCGACCGTGGCGAGCCCGACCCGCAGCCCGGTGAAGGAGCCGGGGCCGGTGGTGACGCCGAACAGGTCGATGGCATCGGGCGCGATTCCGGCCTCGGCCAGCACCTCCAGCACCAGCGGCACCAGCCGCACGGCATGGCCCTGGGCCATCGCCTCGGTCCGCGCGGCGAGCAGGCCGCCGTCGCGCCGCACCGCCACGCCGCAGCCGGCGCCGGCCGCGTCGAGGCCAAGCACGATCATGCGCCGCCTCCGGTGCCGCCGGGCGGGATGCGGTCACTCATCCCTGCCGCTGGACCTGTCATGCTGTTCACTGAATCCGACATCCACACTGTGTCTATCGATCTGAATCTTGTTCTGGATGCATTATATGGCTTTGTTGTCCGGCAGAGTTTGCCCGCAATCGGCGAGAGCTATCGATGAAGGACGAACCGCTTCCAATCACCATCAACGCGGCAGGCGAGATCTATATCCGAGACGAGCTGGTCGCACAGGAAGAACTGGCATCCAGGCTCGCCGTGATCATCGGAGCCGCTCCCAACACACGGGTCTTGCTGCAGAACGCCCCATCGCCCGAGTGGAGTGTCGTCCTGGAGGTTATGAGGATGGTCACTGCTGCCGGCCTAACGCGTATGGCGGTCATAGCTGAGCCTATCAAGCCTTCCGAGACTGACACCGAGATGCCGGTTCCAACGTCAAGCCCCCCATCCAAGCAGAACAGGGACTGATCCGTCATCCCTTGCGCGGCGCAGCGCGCAGCGGTGCGGCGCAGACCCTGGATCTGTCGCAGGGCCTGCGAGATTCCCGCTTTCGCGGGAATGACGATGGAGAGGGACGCACCCCACCCACCCGCTCAGACAATCCGGCAGACGTCCTCGAAATCCAGCCGCGGTCGGCGGGGGAATTCCTTGGTGCGGTCGACATAGCCGATATCGACCAGCAGGCTGGAGCGCCAGCGGGTGCCGGTCAGGAAGGCGGCGTCGACCTTGGCCCGGTCGAATTCCCCGATCACCCAGCAGCCGAGCCCGACGCCCCGCGCCGCCATGATGAGATAGGCCGCCTGCATCGCAGCACCGCGCTGGGCCGTGCCTTCCGCCAGCTCAGGCTGGGCGGCGAAGCGTGCCGCGGCCTGCGGCTGGTCCGGCAGCAGCCGCGGCAGCTGTTCATGGAAGGCAGCATCATAGGCCACGATCGCCGTCACCGGCGCCTGCAGCGTCGCCTCGACCACATCGGAATCCAGCGCGGGCCGCAACGCCGCCCGCCCGGGTTCGGAGGTGACGAAGACGATGCGGGCCGGGCTGGAATTGACGCTGGTCGCCCCCTGCTTCATCAGATTGTAGACCGCCCGCAGCGTCGCTTCCGGAATCGCCTCGTCAAGAAAGGCGCACCGGGCGCGGGCTTCGCGGAACAGCGTGTTGAGTGCGGAGTTGTCGAGCGCCATGCCGGCCCTGCTGCAGAAATTTCAGCTGGCGGCAGGTAAGCCGATCGCACGGTCCGCGGCAAGCCGCGCGGAATCGAGCTCGACGAGGTCGTTGCCGCGGATCATGGCCCGAACGTCCCGGATATAGGCGGTCCCGCGCGTCGAGTAGCGCGTGAGGGTCGCCGCCAGATCATAGCCGTCAAGCTCCTGCTGCGCGGCTCGGGCCGCCGCGCGCTTCGTCCGGAAGCCGGCATAGGCCGGGTGGGTGTTCAGATTGCGGGCATAGGACGACACGCCATCGATCAGCCGTTCGAAGCTGGCATAGCGCACGGCAGAGCCCGCGGTCTGGCCGAACAGGGCGTTGCGGCGCTGGGCGTTGTGCGAGGTGCCCCAGCCGGATTCGACCGCCGCCTGGGCCAAAGCGAGCGAGGGCGGCACCACGTCGACCCGCAGCAGCAATTCGTCGATATCGCCGTCGGCGACGTCATAGCGTTCGCTGAGCGCGGTGAGCCAGGCCCGGGTGTCCGCCGATGGCGCCAGCCCGAGCCGCTGCAGCCCCTGCACCGCCAGCAGCCGGTCACGGTCGTGCTGGATGTCCTCGTTGACGCGCAGCACCAGCGGCAGCAGGGCGTTGAAGAACACGTCCTTGCGCAGATCGGCCGAATCCAGCCGCCGGAGGTCGTCGGGCATGGCCTCGACCAGCAGGCGCGGGACCTCGGCCTCACCGTCGCGCACATCGGCGAGGGTGTAGTCGACGCTGTCGAAGATGTCGCTGAGCCTGCCCGCGCTGTCGACCCGGAGGACGACGTCGGAGAGTTTGTCGATCGGCGGCACGGCCGAAGCCGGCTGGGCCTGGAGCGGCGGCAGATCGGCCACCTGTTGCTCAACCACGGGTTGATCGACAATCGCGGGGGGAGGAGATGCCGGCGGCTCGGCGGCCGCAACGGCGAAGGGCACGATCAGCAAAAGGCCGGCCAAGGCGGCGGCCGGTCGAAACACACGGAACTGCATGGACCTCGTTCTTGGTTGCGCCCGGACCAGCGATCCCGGGCGCCCCGCCTATCGGCACGACCGGGTCCGCAGGCGCCCCCTGTCTTCAGGGGCGCCGCCGGGGGAAGCGCAGCCCGCCGTCAGGCGACGGCGCGCACCTCCGTCACTTCGGGGATGTAGTGCTTGAGCATGTTCTCGATGCCCGCCTTCAGCGTCATGGTCGAGCTGGGGCAGCCGGAGCAGGAGCCCTGCATGTGCAGGAACACCACACCTTCCTCATAGCCCTGGAAGATGATGTCGCCGCCATCCTGGGCCACGGCGGGCCGGACGCGTGTGTCGATCAACTCCCGGATCTGGGCGACGATCTCGGATTCCTCACCCACCGCGGCGTCGGAACCCTCCGCCGTGTCCGCCACCAGAACCGGGCGGCCGGCGGTGAAATGCTCCATGATGACGCCGAGCACAGACGGCTTCAGCACGTACCAGTCGGTCGGGTCGGACTTGGTCACCGTCACGAAATCGGTGCCGAGGAAGACGCCGGTCACGCCATCGACCTCGAACAGGCGCTGCGCCAGGGGCGAGCGCGCGGCGGTGTCCGATGACGGGAAGTTGGCGGTGCCCGCATCCATCACCCCGCGGCCCGGAAGAAACTTCAGGCTGGCCGGGTTGGGTGTCTGCTCGGTCTGGATGAACATGGACACGGTTCCTTGGGATCGCGCGCAGCCATCATGGCCAGCGCGCCGGCAGGGTGAAGAACACAGACCCGAAGATCAAGACGAAACCGGGCGCCACAGAGTCGCACACCAATCGCCGCTGACCATCCGGACCGTTGCTTGCACAACCTCACCGTCCCGACGAGGTCGGAAAGAGGACGGCGATTAGGGCTGATTTGAGGCCGCGGCCGTCGTCATTCAAGATGTCGCAGTGCATGGCGGGCGATCTTCCACATCGCGGTCGGCAGCCCGGCTTCGCCCAGCCGGTCCGGCGGCATCCAGATGCCGTCTGCCGCTCCCCGGATACGGCCGGCTGCCACGGTCAGCTCGAAATCGAAATGGGTGAAGCCGTGCCGCACCAGCCCGGGCAGCACGCGCCAGCCGGCGCCACCCGGCGCCTCGGCCAGCACCGCCGGCAGGTCCGGCATCGGCTGTTCGAGCCAGGCGGAGGACGGAAATTCCATCATGCCGCCCAGCATGCCCTTTGGCGGCCGGCGGCGCAGCAGGACCTGGCCCTGGTCGTCGGTCAGCCAGAAGGCCACGGCGCGGCGGGTCGGCTTCGCCGCCTTGGGCAGCTTGGCTGGCAGCGTCTCGGCGATGCCGAGGGTGCGGGCCCGGCAGGCCTCGGTCCACGGGCACAGGATGCATTTCGGGCTGCGCGGAGTGCAGATGGTGGCGCCGAGATCCATCACCGCCTGGGCGTAGTCGCCCGGCCGGCGCTGCGGGGTCAGGGCGGCGGCATAAGCCTTCAGCACCGGCTTGGCCGCCGGCAGCGGCGTTTCCACTGCGAAGATCCGGGCCATCACCCGCTCGACATTGCCGTCCATGACCGCCGCCGGCCGGTCGAAGGCGATGGCCGCGATCGCCGCCGCGGTGTAATCACCCACCCCCGGCAGCTGCCGCAATTCCGCCTCGTCCGCCGGGAACACTCCGCCATGGCGTTCCACCACGATGGCGGCACAGCGATGCATGTTCCGGGCCCGCGCGTAGTAGCCCAGGCCCGCCCAGGCACGCAGCACGTCGTCGAGATGGGCGGCGGCGAGGTCGGCCACGGTCGGCCAGCGCCCGGTGAAGTCGAGGAAATAATCCTTCACCGCCGCCACGGTGGTCTGCTGCAGCATAATCTCGCTGAGCCACACCCGGTACGGATCGGCCCGCTGGCCCGGCAGGGCGCGCCAGGGCAGCACCCGGCGATGCCGGTCGTACCAGGCGAGCAGCGACGGGGCGAGGTCAGGCGAAGAGGATGTGGCTGTGTCTGGCATGGCTCGCGTTGCCGCTGGCTGAGGCGTCGCGGTACTATAGGGGTACGACTCCCGTAATACGAACCGGTCGTGCGGCCCCGTCCCCAGAAAGCCTCCCGTCCACCAAAGGCCTGCCGATGAGCTACCCGAGATCCATGGCCGCCCTGGTCCCCGCCCTCGCCCGCAAGGCGCTGGGCGGCGGGCGCAGCGCCATCGGCAGCCTGTTCGCGGACTGGCCGTCGGTGGTCGGCAACCAATGGGCCGATCGTGCCCTGCCGGAAAAGCTGAGCTTCCCGGCCGGGCGGCGCGACGGCGGCACGCTGGCGCTGCGGGTCGACCCGGCCGACGCGCTGCTGCTGCAGCACGACCAGGACCGGCTGATCGAACGGATCAACAGCCATTTCGGCTATGCCGCCATCACCAGGATCAAGCTGGTCCAGGCGCCGCTGGACCGCCGGCCCGCGACACCGCGCCGCCGTTCCCTGACCCCGGCGGAAGAGGCGATGGTGGCGCAGCCGCTGGAAGCGGTGGACGACCCCGCGTGGAAATCCCGACTTGCGGCGCTTGGCCGGGCGCTCTATGCCCGGACGCCGCCCCGATAAGACTGGCGCGATAAGGCCTGGACCAATGGAGACTCATCGGATGCTGAAGACCCTGTTCGCCGGCCTGGCCCTGGCCGCGGCGACATTCATGACCGGACCGGCCTCGGCGCAGACCAGCTGGGATCCGAAGATCACCGACACCGACTATGTGCTCGGCAAGGCCGACGCGCCGGTGACGATGCTCGAATTCGCCTCCTTCACCTGCCCGCATTGCGCCGCCTTCACCAAGGACGTGCTGCCGCAGATCGAGAAGTCGTACATCGACAGCGGCAAGGTGAAGCTGGTGTTCCGCCAGTTCCCGCTGAACGGCCTGGACCTGCGGGCCGGCATGATGGCGCGCTGCGCCCCGCGCGAGCAGTACTTCAACATCGCCCAGGTGCTGTTCCAGACGCAGGAGAGCTGGGCCACCGCCGGCGACCCGATCGCCGCCCTGGCGCAGATCGGCGGCATGGCCGGCCTGCCCAAGGACAAGTTCGACGCCTGCCTGGCCGACAACAGCGTCGCCGACGCCATCATCAAGCCGAGCCAGGAGGCCACGGCGACCTACCAGGTCAACGCCACCCCGACCTTCGTGGTTGAGGGCGAGAAGATCGAGGGCGAGGCCAGCTTCGACACCTTCAAGGCGCTCTTCGACAAGAAGCTCGCCGAGAAGGGCGTCGCGACCAACTGACGGTCGGGGACCCACCGCCGTGCATTTCGCCCGGCTCCGCCTGTCGGGTTTCAAATCCTTCGTCGACCCGACCGACGTGGCCATCGAGCCCGGCCTGACCGGCGTGGTCGGGCCAAATGGCTGCGGCAAATCCAACCTGGTCGAAGCGCTGCGCTGGGCGATGGGCGAGAACTCCGCCCGGCGCATGCGCGGCCAGGAAATGGACGACGTCATCTTCGGCGGCACCACCGGCCGCTCGGCCCGCAACCTGGCCGAGGTGACGATCACGCTGGATAATGCCGATCGCGGCGCCCCCGGCTGGGACCACGCCGACACCATCGAAATCAGCCGGCGGATCGAGCGCGGCACCGGCTCCGATTACCGCATCAACGGCAAGCTGGTGCGCGCCCGCGACGTCCAGCTGCTGTTCCAGGACAACGCCTCCGGCCCGGCCTCGCCCGCCCTGGTCAGCCAGGGCCGGATCGCGGCGATGATCTCCGCCCGTCCGGCCGAGCGGCGACAGATCCTGGAGGAGGCGGCCGGCATCACCGGCCTGCACAGCCGGCGGCACGAGGCCGAGCTGCGGCTGCGCTCGGCCGACGAGAACCTGTTGCGGCTCGACGACGTGCTGGTTCAGCTCGACGCCCAGCTCGGCGGCTTGCGCAAGCAGGCGCGGCAGGCGGCGCGCTATCGCACCATTTCCGAACAGATCCGCCAGATCGAGGCGGTGCTGCTGCACCTGCAATGGACCGCAGCGGGGACGGCCCTGGCCACGGCGCGCCAGGCCTATGACGCCAATGAGCGGATCGTCGGCGAGCGCATGATCGCGGCCACGCGCGGCACCACCGAGCAGGCCGAGGCCGCCGCCGCCCTGCCCGCCCTGCGCAAGACCGACGGCGATTCGGCCATCGTGCTGCAGCGCCTGCTTGTTTCACGGGAAACATTGGAGGCCGAGGCCGGCCGGCTGGCCCAGGCGATCCTGGAGACCAACCGCCGGCTGGAGCAGGTGAAGGGCGACCTGATGCGCGAGCGGTCGCTGGGCGCCGACGCCGCCCAGGCGCTGTCCGGCCTGGCCGAGGAGCGCCAGCGGATCGAGCGGCAGAGCGCCGGCGAGGCGGAGGCCGAGACCGTGTCGCGCGAGGCGATCGACGCCCAGCGCGAGGTGGTCGACACGCTGGACGGACGGCTGACCGCGCTGACCGAGGCCGCGGCCGGCGACGAGGCCCGGCGCCAGAGCCTGCTGAAGCGCCAGCGCGAGCTGGACGGCAGGCTGCTGGATCTCGGCCGCCGGCATGAGGAGGCCTTGCGCCAGATCGCACAAATCGAAGCCGAACTGGCCGGCGCCGACGGCGCCGAGGCCGCCGCCGCGGTGCTGGCGGAGGCCGAGGAACGGCTGGAAGCGGCACAGGAGGCGGTCGACACCGCGGAGACCCGGAAACAGGCGGCCGATGCCGCCCTGGCCGGCGCCCGCGACACCTTCCAGGCCGCCGACGGCGCCGCCACCCGGCTGAAGGCCGAGGCCGACGGCCTGCGTGCCGCGCTGGATGGCGGCAAGAGCGGCGGCAAGGGCGACGCCGCCCGCACCCCGATCCTGGACCAGTTGCGGGTCGAACCCGGCTGGGAGGCCGCGCTGGGCGCCGTGCTGGGCGAAGAGGCCTCGGTGCCGGCCGACCCGTCAGCGCCGCTGCACTGGGCCGAGCTGCCCGTCTATGACGACACCGCGCCGCTGCCGGCTGGGGCGGAGCCGCTGGCCGGCCATGTCACCGCCCCGGCGGCGCTGGCCCGGCGGCTGGGCCATGCCGGCGTGGTCGAGGATGCGGACACGGCCGAATCACTGCAGCCGGCGCTGCGTCCCGGCCAGTCGCTGGTGACCAAGGCTGGCGGCCGCTGGCGCTGGGACGGGCTGGTGGCCCGGCCGGGCGCCCCCTCTCCCGCCGCGGCACGGCTGCAGCAGCGCAACCGGCTGGAACGGCTGGATGCTCAGATCGAGACCGCGGCCGAAGCGGCGCAGACGGCACGCCGGGCGATGGAGACGGCGCGCGACAGCGCTCAAGGCGCACAGGAGACGGACCGGGCGGCACGGCGCAGCCAGCAGGAGGCGGTCGCCGCCGTCGGCCGGGCACGCGAGGCGCAGAGCCGGGCAGCCCAGGCAGAGGGGGCACGGCGCAGCCGGCTGGCGGGGCTGACGGCCCAGGCCGAGCGCATGGCCGCCGATCGCGAAGAATCAGGCCGCGAGCGCGAGGATGTCGCCGCCGAAATCGCCGCCCTGCCCGATGGCGAGGACCAGCGCCGCGCCGTTGGCGAGGTCCGGTCGGCCCTGGCCGAGGCGCGATCGGCTTTGGGCGCCCGGCAATCGGCGCTGGAGCGGCTGCAGCGCGAGGCCGGCGGCCGGCGCGGCCGGCTGCGCGCGATCGAGAGCGAGGTCCAGGGCTGGGACACCCGGGCCCGCGGCAGCGCCGACCGGCTGGCCGAGCTGGAGGCCCGGCTGGAAGAGGCCCAGGCGATGCTGGCCGAGCTGGACGCCAAGCCGGCCGAGATCGCCGCCGAGCGCGAGACCCTGATCGACCGGATCGACACGGCGGAGCGGACGCGCCGCCTGGCCGCCGATGCCCTGGCGGTCGGCGAACAGCGCCAGGACGCCGCCGACCGGGCGCTGCGCGCCGCCGAATCGGCCCTGGCCGAGGCACGCGAGACCCGGGTGCGCGGCGAGGCGTCGGTGGTCGCGGCCCAGACCGCGGTCGAAGGGCTGCAGGCCCGCATCGCCGAACGGCTGGATTGCGAGCCGGAGGCGGTGGCCGTGCTGGCCGGCCTCGACCCCACGGCGCCGCAGCCCGATCCGGAGGACATTGCCCGCAAGCTCGACCGGCTGAACCGCGAGCGCGAGACCATGGGCCCGGTCAACCTGCGGGCCGAGGTCGAGATGGTCGAGGTCGAGTCGCAGCACACCCGGCTGGCGGCGGAGAAGGAAGACCTGACCGCCGCCATCGCCAAACTGCGCCAGGGCATCGCTTCGCTGAACCGCGAGGCCCGCGAGCGGCTGGTCGCCAGCTTCGACGTGGTCGACGGCCATTTCCGGGCGCTGTTCACCCGGCTGTTCGGCGGCGGCAAGGCGCATCTGGCCCTGACCGACACCGACGACCCGCTGGAGGCAGGGCTGGAGATCTATGCCAGCCCGCCGGGCAAGAAGCTGCAGCATCTGTCGCTGCTGTCGGGCGGCGAGCAGGCGTTGACCGCGGCGTCGCTGATCTTCGCCGTGTTCCTGACCAACCCGGCACCGATCTGCGTGCTGGACGAGGTCGACGCGCCGCTCGACGACGCCAATGTCGACCGGCTGTGCAGCCTGCTGATCGAGATGGCGGAAAGCGGCCGCACCCGCTTCCTGATCATCACCCACCACCGCATGACCATGGCCCGGGTCAACCGACTCTACGGCGTGACCATGATCGAGCGCGGCGTCAGCCAGCTGGTCTCGGTCGACCTCGAACAAGCCATCCGCCACGCCCAGCCGCACCAGCAGGAGTTGGTGCTGTAAAGGTGGCTGGGCGGCTCACCACACGCGGTTGACGATTCCGTCGAAGACGGTGTCCGCCGAGACCAACGGCAGGCTGTTGTGGAGGGCCGTTGCGGCCAGAAGCCGGTCGAAAGGATCGCGATGCGGCCATGGCATCGTCGCCGCCTGAAGACAGACGGAGGGATCGAGTTCGGCAACCCCGCCGCCTTGTTCTTCGAGCAGCGACGTCAACCGATTCAGAAAAGGCTCCATCTCCGGCCATTTGCCGAGCCTTACCTTCTGCCCGATCTCAAAGAAGGTGATCGGGCTGACGAGCACGGCCTGAGCCTGTTCGATCGCCCCCCTGGCTTTCGCCGAGAGGCGTTCATCGCCGGTGAGGCTCCAGGCCCACGCATGGGTGTCGAGCAGGACAGCCCTCACTTACCGCCTTCCCAAGAGGCGAGTTCATCCTCGCTCAGCGGCTCGAAGAAGTCAGGCCCCGGCCCGACCAATTCGCCCTTCAGCAACCCGATCTCGAACTTGCTCTGTGGGATCGCAACCAGCTTGACCACAGGTTTGCGTCCTTTGGCGATCACGACCTCTTCGCCTGCCAGGGCCGCCTCGATGAGCTTCGACAGGTTGGTCTTCGCTGCGTGCACAGTAAATTGCATCGGATCCTCCATCCGATGGCTAAGTTAGTCAACCCTGAGAACTAGTCAAGTTAGCTAACCGATTCGGCCCACCAAGAGCGCGAAGGCGAATTCCCTCAGCCCTCGTCCCTCAACCCGCGTTCCAGGTCGCGGGCGGCCATGGCCAGCATGTCGCGCGAGGCCCGGGCCGCGTCCTGCGGACGGCGCAGGCGGACCGCTTCGACGATTGTGCCGTGCAGGTGCAGCGCGTCGGCATGGGCGGTGCCGAGATGGGTGGTCAGGCGGAACAGCGCCAGCATCGCCGCCCGCACCACATGCGCCAGGCTTTCCAGCACGTCGTTGTGGCTGGCGACCAGCAGCGCGGTGTGGAAATCGAGATCGGCCTGC
>NZ_JBYRFX010000855.1:0-4893 GCF_057815775.1 Inquilinus sp. | reverse complement strand
CGGCGACCTGGTGTATTTCCCCGGCCATGTCGGGCTGATGGTCGACGGCGAGACCCTGCTGCACGCCAATGTCCGCGCCGCCTGCGTCTCGTTCGACCCGGTGGCCGAAATCGCCGCCCGGTCCGAGGCCGCCGAAGGCCGCGGCATCACCGCGGTGCGGCGCTTCGGGTAGAAAGCCGTGGTCACCGTCGGTCCGCCGTCTCCGCCAACGATGCCTTGACCAGCTGCCGCAGCCAGCGGTGGCCGGCATCCTTGTCGAAGCGCGGATGCCAGGCCTGGATGATGGTGACCGCCGGCACCGCTACCGGCAGATCAAAGGCCCGCACCGCCAGCCCCAGCGCCGCCGCACGCGCGACGACGGCGAGCGGCAGCGCGGCGACAATGTCGGAGGAGGCGGCGGTGAACAGCGCGGCGTAGAAGCTCGGCATGACCAGCGCCACCCGGCGCGACAGGCCCAGCCGCTCCAGCGCATCGTCGATCAGCCCGCGGGTGCGGCCACGCCGCGACGCGCTGATATGGGTCGCGGCGGCGAAGCGCTCCGCGGTCATCTCGCCGCGCAGCAGCGGATGGCCCTCCCGCACCACCCCGACGAAGCGGTCCTGCAGCAGGGCCTGGACGCGGATCTCGGGCCCGGTCTCGCCCAGCACGCCGATATCGAGGTCGATGCGGCCTTCGCGCAGCGCGTTGACATCCTCCTTGCCCTGGTCCGCGAAGCGCAGGGTGACGCCCGGCGCCTGCCGCGCAGCCGCCGCCGACAGGCCGGCCGCGAACACGCCGGCGGCGTAGTCGCTGGCCCGAATGGTGAAGCTGCGCTCCAGCGTCGACGGATCGGCCGAACCCTCGGGCCGCAGCAGCGTCTGCGCATCCTCCACCACCGCCCGCACCCGGGCCTGCAGCTCGATCGCCCGCGGCGTCGGCACCAGGCGGCGGCCGGCGCGGACCAGGACGGGGTCGCCGACGGCATGGCGGATGCGGGCGAGCGTCCGGCTCATCGCCGGCGCGCTCAGGTTCATGCGGCGGGCGGCGCCGGCGACACTGCCCTCGCTGAGCAGGGCATCGAGCGCGACCAGCAGGTTCAGATCCATGGAGTGCATGGGACGCAATTATACAGTCAGGTCATTGCACTGGAAAGCATGTCGGCTGCGGATCAGCTTCGAGGCGATCCCCTCACCGAGAGTCCGCCATGTCCTCCACCGTCCCATCCTCCGCCACGCCGTCTTCCGGCGGCGCCGCAGAAACGCGGGGCGTCACGCTCCAGCTGCTGCCCTTTGCCCTGATCATGTTCCTGGGCTATGCGGCGATCGGCGTGCCGCTTGCGGCGCTGCCGCTCCATGTCCATGGGGTGCTGGGCCAGGGGCCGCTGGCCGTGGCCCTCGCCGTCGCGCTGCAGCCGGCCGCCACGCTGCTGATGCGGCCCTGGGCCGGCGGGATGTGCGACCGGCACGGCGGCAAGGCCTCCGTCCTGATCGGTGCTGCCGGCTGTGCGGTGTCCGGCCTGTTCTATGCCGGGTCGGTGCTGCCGGCGGATCCCCGGCTGGGGCTCGCGCTGCTGCTGCTCGGCCGGATCATGGCGGGGCTCGGCGAAGGCCTGATGATCACCGGCGGGCTGGCCTGGAGCATCGCCGCGGTCGGCGCGCCGCGGGCCGGCCGGGCCATGGTGTGGGTCGGCATCGCCCTCTATGGCGCGATCGCGGCGGGGGCCCCGGTCGGCCTGGCCCTACAGGGCTCGACCGGCTTCGGCGCGGTGGCGCTGGCCACCATCCTGCTGCCGGTCGCGGCCGGCCTGGTGGCCGCACCGCTGCCGGCTGTGCGCGGGGCCGGCGGCCCGCGCCTGCCGTTCCTTCGGGTCGCGGGCCTGATCTGGCGGCAGGGCGCCGCGCTGGCCCTCTCCTCGGTCGGGTTCGGTGCGATCTCCGCCTTCATCGCCCTCGATTTCCAGGCCGAAGGATGGGGCGGTGCCGGCTTCACCCTCAGCGGCTTCGGCGCCGCCTTCATCCTGACGCGGCTGCTGTTCGGGCACCTGCCCGACCGGGCCGGCGGCGCCAGGGTCGCGGCCGGGTCGCTGGCCGTCCAGATCCTCGGCCTGCTGCTGATCTGGGCGGCAGCGTGGCCGGAGGTGGCGATCGCCGGTGCGTTCCTGACGGGGGCCGGCACCTCGCTCGTCTTTCCCTCCTTCGGGATCGAGGCGGTGAAGCGCGTGCCGGCGGCCAGCCGCGGATCCGCGCTCGGCGCCTATGTCGCGTTCGTCGATGTCGGGCTGGCGGTGACCGGGCCGGTGATCGGGCTGGTCGTGGCGCAGTTCGGCTATCCCGCCGCCTTCGCCACCGGGGCGCTCTGCAGCGTGCTCGCCCTGCTGTCGACGCTACGCCGGGCGACGTCTTAGCCGGTCGGGGCTTAGTACCCCCGCGACCGGTCGACCACGTCGTCCATCGGCTCGCCGCGTTCGAAGTGGGCGACCTGTTCGGCCAGGCGCAGGGTCGCATATTTGGCGTTGTTGCTGGCGGCGATGTGCGGCGTCAGCACGATCTTCGGATGGGCCCAGAACGGGTGGTCGGCCGGCAGCGGTTCGGTCCGGAACACGTCCAGCACGGCGCCGGCGAGATGGCCGGAATCCAGCGCCGCGATCAGGTCGGCATCGACCAGCTGGGGGCCGCGCCCGGCATTGATGACCCAGGCGCCGGCCGGCAGGGCGGCGAACAGTTCGGCGCCCAGGATGTCCTCGGTCTCCGCCGTCAGCGGCAGCAGGCAGACCAGGATCTGGGTCCGGGCCAGGAAGGCGTCCAGCTGCGCCGGGCCGGCATAGCCGTCGACGCCATCGACGGCCTTCGGCGTGCGGCTCCAGCCGGCGACGCCGAAGTTCAGCCCCTTCAGCGCCCGCGCCACCGCCGCCCCCAGCGTGCCGAGGCCGAGGATGCCGACCGTGATGTCGCGGGCCAGCAGCTGGTCGTGCTGGACCCATTCCCCCGCCGCCTGCTGCGCGCGATAGGTCCGGGCCTGGCGGTGGATCGCCAGCACCTGTTCTGCCACATATTCGATCATGCCCTCGGTCAGGCTCAGATCGACCATCCGCACCAGCGGAATGCCGGGCGGCAGGGTCGGGTCGCGCAGCATCGCGTCGATGCCGGCGCCCAGGGAATAGATCACCTTGAGGTTGGACAGGCCGGCCAGCATCCCCGCCGGAGGCTTCCAGACGATGGCGTAGTCGATTTCGGCCGGGTCGCCGATCTCCGGCCAGACCCGGACCTCCAGCGCCGGCATCGCCGCGCGCAGCGCCGGCAGCCACTGGGCGGGATCGTCGGTGGCCGAGGCGAAGACGGCGACGGGCATGGTGGGAGTCCCTGTTTCTGGCTCTGTGGATGAAGGCCTTGCAGCCAGATCGCCGATCCCGCGCCGTCCGGCAAGCCCGCTCGCGGCAGATCGTCTGCAGGACTGCCCCGCACTGGCCGCCGGGCCCCGGCGATGCTATCGCCTTGGCATGATCCGCCCCTTGCCCGTCCTCATCGAGGAATCCAGCCGATGACCAAGCGCCTCCTCGCCGGCCTCACCGCGGTCCTGCTGTGCTGCGCCCCGCTCACCGTCCTGGCGCAGGACGCCACGATCGGCACGCTGTCGATCACCCATGGCTGGAGCCGGGCGACGCCGCCGGCGGCCAAGACGGGGGTCGGCTATCTCACCATCGCCAACACCGGCGGCACGGATGATCGTCTGACCGCCATCGCCATCGACCCCGCGATCGCCGAGGCGGCCGAGATCCACACGATGTCGATGGACAATGGCATCATGCGCATGCGCGCCGTGGATGGCGGCGTGGCGTTGCCGGCGGGTCAGACGGTCGAACTGGCGCCCGCCGGCATCCACATCATGCTGGTCGGGCTGAAGGCGCCGCTGAAGGACGGCACCCGCGTGACGCTGACGCTGAGCTTCGAAAAGGCCGGAAACGTCACGGTCGAGCTGCCGGTCGGCAAGCTCGGCGCTGCCGGTCCGACCGCTCCCTGAGTCCAGCGGGATATAATCATCAGTTTCCGATGTAGAAATTATAATATAAGCAAATATAACATGTATATGACGAAGATTTATCTCGGCTGTTGACAATCGGTCGGGGAGAGCTTATCTGACTTTGGACGTCACCTTTCGGTCGGACGGGGTCCCCCGCCGTCCAGCCCGGCAAAGGGGTTTAAGGCCATGCCCAACACCGCTCTGGCGCGGAAGGCTTATGCCGCCGACGAGGCCATCCTCGATAAGAGGGGCCTTGAGGATGCGGTCTTCGCGCTGATGTGCGAGTCCGCCGCCACCCTGGCGCGGCAGGAGGCGATCCTGGCGCCGGTGGTCGAGCGCATCGTGCTCGGCGCCGTTGATTTCAGCGATGCGCTCGCCCGGCTGCTGGCCACCAAGCTGGAATGCGACACCGCCTGCCATGACCGGCTGCTGGCGCTGGCGGCGGAGGCGATGCGCGCCGACCCGGCGATTGCCGCCCATGCCGCGCTCGACCTCGACGCCATCAAGGACCGCGACCCGGCGGCGCGCGACCACCTGACGCCGTTCCTGTTCTTCAAGGGCTACCACGCGCTGCAGTGGCACCGGATCGGCCACTGGCTGCATGGCGAGGGGCGCGAAGCCCTCGCCGCCTTCCTGCAGAGCCGCGTGTCCGAAAGCCTCGCGGTCGACATCCACCCGGCGGCCCGCATCGGCTGGGGGCTGCTGATCGACCATGGCACCGGCGTCGTCATCGGTGAAACCGCGGTGGTCGGCAATGACGTCTCGATCCTGCACGGCGTCACCCTCGGCGGCACCGGCAAGGACAGCGGCGACCGCCACCCCAAGGTGCGCGACGGCGTGCTGATCGGCGCCGGCGCCAAGATCCTGGGCAACATCGAGATCGGCGAGGGCGCCAAG
>NZ_JBYRFX010000854.1:0-2702 GCF_057815775.1 Inquilinus sp. | reverse complement strand
GTGCGCCCGCTACCTCGCGGCCGAGCTGCGCCCGAATGGCCGGCTGACCGACCCGGTGGCGCGGTTCCATCTCGGCAACGGCGCCCGGCTGGAGCGGCTGAACTGGGCCGGCGACATCTCGCCGAAGGGGCTGGAGCAGGGCTGGGGTCTTCTGGTCAATTACCTCTATGATCCGGCGGAGCTGGAGCGGAATCACGAGGCCTTCGTCAATGCCGGGAGGGTGGCGACGAGCCGCGCGGTGGCGCGCCAGCTGAAGCCCTATCTCTGACCTGCCCATTCTGCCGTTGATACAGGCCCATGACCAATCTCTACGACGCCCTGTCCGCCCGCTTCCCCGCCGACCGGACCAAGCCGGCGCTCGCCCTGGCCGACGGGAGCGCAATCAGCTACGCCGATCTCGAGGCGGCCAGCGCCCGTTATGCCGGCCTGCTGCGGCGGGTGGGCGTCGCGCCGGGCGACCGGGTCATGGTCCAGGTCGACAAGTCGCCCGAGGTGGTGGCGCTGTATCTCGGCTGTCTGCGCGCCGGGGCGATCTACCTGCCGCTCAACACCGCCTACACCCGGGGCGAGGTTGCCTATTTCGCCGGCGATGCCGAACCGGCGCTGGTGGTGTGCCAGCCGACGCGGCTGGCCGAGATCGAGGCGGTGGCGACGCCCGCCGGCGCCAAGGCGGTGCTGACGCTGGGCGCGGCCGGGGAGGGCAGCCTGGCCGAAGCTGCGGCCGCCGAGAGCGCGGATTTCGAGACGCTGCCGCGCGGGCCGGACGATCTGGCGGCGATCCTCTACACCTCCGGCACCACCGGGCGGTCGAAGGGGGCAATGCTCAGCCATGACAACCTGCTGTCGAACGCCCTGACCCTGCACGAATATTGGGGCTTCCGGCCGGATGACGTGCTGCTGCACGCCCTGCCGATCTTCCACACCCACGGCCTGTTCGTCGCCACCAACTGCGCCCTGCTGGCCGGGGCGACCATGCTGTTCCAGCCGAAATTCGATGCCGCCGAGGTGCTGGGCCTGCTGCCGCGCGCCACCGTGATGATGGGTGTGCCGACCTTCTATGTCCGGCTGCTGGAACAGGCCGGCCTGACGGCCGAGCTGTGCCGTGGCATGCGGCTGTTCATCTCCGGCTCGGCGCCGCTGCTGGTCGACACCTTCGAACAGTTCCGCCGACGCACTGGCCACACCATCCTCGAACGCTACGGCATGACCGAGACCAACATGAACACCTCGAACCCGTTGGACGGCGACCGGCGGGCCGGGACGGTCGGCCTGCCGCTGCCGGGCGTGTCGCTGCGGGTGGTGGATGATGATGCGAAGATCTTGCCGCCGGGACAGATCGGCGTCCTCGAGGTCAAGGGCCCCAACGTGTTCAAGGGCTATTGGCGGATGCCGGAGAAGACGATGGCCGAATTCCGCGCCGACGGCTTCTTCATCACGGGCGATGTCGGGGTGGTGGACGATTGCGGCTATGTCTCGATCGTCGGCCGGGCCAAGGCTCTGATCATCTCCGGCGGCTTCAACATCTACCCGAAGGAGGTCGAAGGCCTGATCGACGCGATTCCCGGCGTGGAGGAATCGGCGGTGATCGGCCTGCCGCACCCGGATTTCGGCGAGGCGGTGGCGGCGGTGGTGAAGATGCAGCCCGGCGCCGTGCCACTGGATCCAGCCGCGGTCCAGGCCGCGCTGCAGGATCAGCTGGCCCGGTTCAAGCAGCCCAAGGCGGTGTTCGTGGTGGCGGAGATCCCGCGCAACACCATGGGCAAGGTCCAGAAGGCGGCACTCAGGGAGCAGTACAAGGGAACTTTCGCTGGCGCCTGAACCGGGCGACGTCTGCGTCGTCCCGAGGCCGCGGTCATTTGCAGTCCGGATCGCCGAGCTGGAGATGGAACTTGCGCGGGCCCGGATCGGACCGGGATTCGCCGATGATGCGGATATCGAGCGTGCAGGATCCGGCCTGGACCCGGTAATGGTCCTCGGCCGTCCATTCGATCCGGCCGACCGGGGCCTCGCCCAGCTTCCGGGCAACTTCGCCGTCATCCAGGATCGCCTGGATCTCGTGCACCCGCTGCCAGTAGGGCGGCAGCGCCGCCCGGGCCTGCGCTGTGGCCGTGAGCAGCAGGATGGCGGCGATGCCGGCCACCGGGATGCGGCGGCGGCCGGCTGAGAACAACTGTGCCATCGGTGATCCTCCCCCGCGACAGCGTGGGGCAAAAGGGCGGTGCCGCCAAGATGGGCCGTCCCCTATCCCCCATATGAGGGATTTGGGTGCGCCGGGATTGGTGTAGGACGAACTCTGGATGGGGACGTGGAGGCAGGGCAGTCGGATCGGTTGGAATTTCGATGAATTACTCGAATTCGGATATTGCACGGTCGGCACAGCGCATGATCGCGGAGCATGGCCGGGACGCCTCGCGCAAGGCCGAGGTCCGGGCCGATTGGCTCGACAAGGTCGGGGCCCTGGCCGCGGCCGGAAGCTGGCGGCTGATCGCCGGACGCAGCCGCGACCTGCTGAAAACCGTCGGGGCGTAGCGAGAGACGCGTGGCGGGCTGGGCCCGAGCGATCTGGGGACTTGGTGCCGGATGCAGGGGTCGAACCCGCGACCTTCGGTTTACAAAACTGGCGTTCTGACAAATCGCCGTACGCGCTACATCATGAAGGTCGACAGGTCCCGGCGGTTGGCATACGGCCGTCGCTGAAGCCG
>NZ_JBYRFX010000853.1:0-3524 GCF_057815775.1 Inquilinus sp. | reverse complement strand
CGGCCGGCGGCGTAGAGATCGTCCGCGATCATCGAGGCCACGCGCCCGCCCATCGACTTGCCGCCGAGGACCAGCGGCCCCGTGGCGCCGAGTTGCTCCACCGCCGCCCGATATTCCGGACCGAGGGTCTCGGCCCGCGGCGGCGGCTTGCGCTGGCCGGCCCGCCGGGCCTCCATATAGGCGAATTCGAAGCGCACGGTGCGGAAGCCGACACCCGACAGCGCCCCAGCCAGTGCGGTCATGCCGGCCGAATCCATCGGCGCGCCGGCACCATGCGCCAGCATGATGGTGACGCGGGCGTCATCCGGCCCGTCGATGAGAAGGTCCAGCGCCATCCGTCTCTCAGCCTCTGGTTCAGCCCCGTCCGATCGGGGCCTCACCAATACAACCGTTCAGAACCCGACCCCGCCATTGATCTGCAGGATCTCGCCGGTCAGGAAGGAGGCGCGGTCGGAGGCGAGATACAGCACGGCCTCGGCAACATCCTCGGGCCGGCCTTCCCGGCGCAGCGGCGTCTTCTCGACCGCGGCGGCGCGGCCCTCCGGGGTGTTGAAGGTGTCGTGGAAGCGGGTGCCGATCAGGCCCGGGGCCACGCCGTTGACCCGGATGCCGAGCGGCCCGACCTCCTTGGCCAGGCTGCGGGTGAAGGTCGCCACCGCGCCCTTGGTGGCGGCGTAATGCGCGGCACCGAAGCCGCCGCCGTCGAAGGCGGCCAGCGACGACATGGTGACGATGGCACCCGACCGCCGCGGCTCCATCGACCGCAGCGCGGCCTGGCAGCACAGGAAGGTGCTGGTCAGGTTGATCGCGATCGCCTGCTGCCACAGCTCCAGCGTGGTGTCGACGCAGCGGCTGCGCTGCAGCAGGCCGCCGGCATTGGCGAACAGCACGTCGAGCGGCCCGAGCTCGCGCTCGGTGCGGGCGACCACCTCCGCCACCACCTCCGGCTTGGTCAGATCGGCCTGCAGCGCCAGCGCCTTCAACCCATCCGCCGCGAAGGAAGCCGCCATCGCCTCGGCCTCCGCCCCGCTGGTGGCATAGGTGAAGGCGATTCGGGCGCCGGCCTTGGCGAAGGCCCGCGTGGTGGCGCCGCCGATCCCCGAGGCACCGCCGGTGACGAGCACGACCTTGTCCTGGAAGCTCATGGAAATTCCTTTCGGTGGGTCAGTCAGAGGCCGTTCGAGCACGCGTCTGGCGTGAGTCGGCTGGTGGTGGTTTCGAGAACCGGCGCGCAGCGGAATTTTGGTCCGTGGGCACCGGAAGCGCGGAAACCGCCATCGGACGGCCGCGCCAGGCGTGTGATCGGACGGACTCTCAAGCCATGGTGGCGAGCATCGCCGGCGTCACCGCATGGCGCAGCGGCTCGCCGGCGAGGAAGCGGCAGATCTCGTCGACCGTGGTCGCGCCCTGCCGCTTGTGCGAATCCTCGTTGTGCCCCGCGGCGTGCGGCGACAGCACGACATTCGGCAGGGTCCGGAACGGGCTGTCGGCCGGCAGCGGTTCCTGGTCGAACACGTCGAGCGCCGCCTGGAACCGACCGGTGCGCAGGGCGGCCAGCAGCGCCGCCTCGTCGACCAGCGCCGGGCGGGCGGTGTTGATGAACAGGCAGCCGTCGCGCAGCCGCGCCAGTTGCGCCGCGCCGATCATGTGCCGCGTCTCCGGCAACGCCGGTGCGTGAAGCGAGACGATGTCGCAACCATCAAGCAACTCCTCGAGGCTGGCGCGCTCCACCCCCAGCTCTGCGGCCTTCTCCGCCGAGAGATAGGGATCAGAAACGATGACGCGTGCGCCGAAGGCCTTGAACAGCTTGATCACCAGCCGCCCGACATAGCCGGCGCCGACGAGACCGACCGTCTGCGCGCCGAGCAGCCGGCCGAGATACCGTGCCCGCAGGTCGAGCCAGCCCTCATTCGCCTTCATCCCGGCATCGTGCCGGTGCGGTTCGCGCAAGATCGACAGCGTCTGCGCGATCACGAATTCGGCCACCGATTCCGCGATATGCACCGCGGCGTGGCTGACCTGGAGGCGGCCGCTCTCGATCGCCGCCGCCGGCACCAGGCGCCGGACGCTGCCGGCGGAATGGGCGACCAGACCAAGTTCCGGCCGGGCTGCCAGCACGGCGTCGCCGATCGGCGGCGTGCCCCAGCCAGTCAGCGCCGCGGCGGCGCCCTCCAGCAGCCCGGGCAGGTTCTCGGCGGTCAGTTCGCCTGGGCCCGGCGCCCGCACATTGGCCGCGGCGGCCAGCTTCTCTTCCGCGGCCAGCGGGATCATCTGCGCCCGCATCTCCGGCGTCAGCAGCAGGGCGACCACCGGCCGCTGGCCGGATTGCGATCCTGTCGACATGTCAGCTTCCTCTGATTGGGTCTCGGGGCCGGTCAGCTGCGGCTGGGCTGCAGCACGATCTCGGCGACATGGGCGCGGGCCGGCAGGCCCATGACGAACAGGCAGGCGGCGGCGACGTCGTCCGGCTGCAGCGCGGCGCGGCGGCTGTCCGCCGAGACCGGCACCGGCCGCTTGTCCAGCAGCGGCGTGTCGGTCATGCCGGGCAGGATCGCAGTCAGGCGCAGGCCGTTCTCGCGCTCCTCCTCCATCACGGCATGGGTCAGCGCCACCACCCCGGCCTTGGTCGCCTGGTAGGCGGCGCCGGAGCGATCGGCCTTGCGCGCGGCGACCGAGGAGATGTGGATGATTAGACCCTGCCTGCGGGCCCGCATCCCGGGCACCACCGCCCGGGTGAGGTTGAAGGCGGCGTTGAGGTTGGCGTCCACCATGCCGGCCCAGCTGTCGGGTGTCAGCTCGCCGAAGGCGCGGCCGACGATGTTGGTGCCGACCGAGTTGACGGCGATGTCGATCGCCCCGGCATGCGGCGCCAGCGCCGCGTCCAGCGCAGCCGCATCGGCGGCATCAGCCGCGATCACCACGGCCGGTCGGTCCGGCGCGATGGCGCGGATCTCTGCCGCCACCGAATCCAGTCGCGCCCGGTCACGGCCGAGCAGCAGCAGCGCGCCGCCCTCCCGCGCCGCGGCCAGGGCCGTGGCGCGGCCCATGCCGCTGCTGGCACCGGCGACCAGGATCGTCTGTCCGGCCAGGAATCCCGCCATCCTCTATTCCCCTTGCTTCGGCGGCGCCGTCGACGCCCGCACGATCAGCTGCGGCATGGCGCTGACATGCGCCTCCTGCCCCTCATCGGTGCCTTCGAGCACCCGGATCAACGCCGCGACCGCGGCCTCGGCCATCTCGGCCAGCGGCTGACGCACCGTGGTCAGCGCCGGATGCACCACGGCGGCGAGGTCGATGTCGTCGAAGCCGACGATCGAGATGTCGCCCGGGACATTGGCGCCGAGATCGCGGGCGCCGGCATAGGCACCCATCGCATACATGTCGTTGACGGTGACCACCGCGGTCGGCGGGTCGTCGCGGCTGAGCAGCTCGCGGATGCCGATGCGGCCGAGCTCCGGCCCTTCGGTGTCGCCATAGCCGCCGATGCCGGCGCCCTGCCAGACCAGGTCGGGGGGGGGGGGGGC
>NZ_JBYRFX010000852.1:0-9117 GCF_057815775.1 Inquilinus sp. | reverse complement strand
TTTCAGGGATGATAACACGCTCTCGCCGGACCGCGACTCGGCGATTGGTCAGCCCGGCCGATCCTTGCTCATGCGCAAAAGCGGCCCGTCCGCCCCCTCCAGCCGGTGGAACCCCGCCCCTTCCAGGCACCTGATCGCCCGATGGTTGGCCGGCGCCGGCCGGGCAACGATGCTCAGCGCCCGGCCGCCTTTCAGCAGGCGGTCGGTGTAGGCGCCGACGAAGGCGGTGCCGAGCCCCTTGCCGACATAGCTCGGCTCGCCGATGAACAGGTCGATGCCGAAGCTGCCGGGGATCGCGGTCTCATCCGGCGCTGCCGATGGTCTGTCATAGGTTTGGGCATCATAGGCCTGGAGGTAGCCGATCTGCCGGCCCTGCCAGGCGACCAGCATCGGTTCGGCCCAGTCCGACGACATGAGGCGGCGGATCTCGCGAATCCCGGTCTCCGGATCCCCCCACCAGGCGCGGACATGCGGCATCATCAGCCACAGGCGCAGGCGGGGCAGGTCGGCGGGGCGGAGGGGCGTGAACGTGAACATCCGCGCCAGTCTAGCGCCGTTTTCCGGCGTTCACGACATGGGCTTGCGCTGTGTGGTCAGGCCTGCCGGCGGCGCATATGCGGCGTCAGCGTCCACTCCAGCGCCCGGATGCCCTGCGCCACGACGAAGTTGATGGCGAGGTAGAGGATGCCGGCGGCGGTGAACACCTCGAACGGCGCGAAGGTCTGCGAGTTGATCTGCTTGGCGATGCCGGTGATCTCCATGATCGTGATGATCGAGGCCAGGGAACTGGCCTTCACCATCAGGATCACCTCGTTGCCATAGGCCGGCAGCGCCTGGCGGATCGCGATCGGCACGGTGATCCGGCGGAACACGGTGGCCCGTGACATGCCGCAGGCGCGCGCCGCCTCGATCTGGCCGAACGGCACCGCCAGCAGGCCGCCACGGATGATCTCGCTGGTATAGGCGGCGGTGTTGAGGCCGAAGGCGATCACGGCGCAGGGGAAGGCCTCGCGCATCGGCCAATCCCAGATGCCCAGTTCCTTCCACAGGTCGCTGAACTGGCCCAGGCCGAAATAGATCAGGAAGATCTGCACCAGCAGGGGCGTGCCGCGGAATACGAAGACATAGCCGCGGGCCACGCGCGACAGGATGCCGTTGCCGGACATCCGCATCACCGCCAGCGTCATGGCAAGGATGATGCCGATGATCAGCGCCGGCACGATCAGCGCGATCGTGGTTCCGGCGCCGCCGAGCAGCTTGCCGAAGGTCTGGCCGATGAGGTCGAAATCCATGGCTCAGCCTGCCCGCCGGACGCTGCGGTCGTAATGCGCCTCGGCCCGCTGGAACAGCTTGGTCGAGAAGGTGGTGATCACCAGGAACAGGATCGCCGCGGTGATGTAGAAGGGAAACGGTTCGCGGGTCGACCGCGCCGCCACCTGGCTGATGCGCATCAGCTCGGTCACCCCGACCACCGAAACCAGGGCCGTGTCCTTCAGGATCAGCTGCCAGATGTTGCCGAGACCCGGCAGCGCCAGCCGGATGGTCTGCGGCAGGATGATCCGGCGGAAGGTCAGGAAGCCATGCATGCCGAAGGCCTTGCCGGCTTCGATCTGGCCGTGCGGCACGGTCTGGATCGCGCCGCGGAACACCTCGGTCGAATAGGCGCCGGAGATCAGCCCGACGGCGAAGACGCCGATGGCGAACTCGTTCAGCCGGAACGGCTGGATGATCCCCATCATGCCGAGGATGGCGTTGATCGCCGCCTCGTTGCCGAAGAACAGCAGGTAGATCACCAACAGCTCGGGCACGCCGCGGATGATGGTGGTGTAGATCTCCATCAGCCCGCGCAGCACGAAGCCGCCCCAGACCTTCAGGCAGGCGGCGATCAGCCCGACCACGAGGCCGAAGATGTAGCTGGCGATGGAGAGCAGGATGGTCATCCCGGCGGCGAGCAGGAACTGGTAACCCCAGCCGCCCTCGCCGAAGGACACCAGCTTCAGCGAATCAATCAGTCCTTGCATGCCTTGGCGCTGCCCGGGTGAGGACGGGCGGCGGCATCAGCCGCCGCCCGAAGCCGTTTCACTTGGTGGCGAGGGGGTCGTAGCCGAACCACTGCACCGCCAGCTTGGCCAGCGATCCGTCGGACTTCATCGACTCGATGCCCTTGTCGAACTTGGCCTTCAGGTCCTTGTCCTCCTGCCGCAGGCCGATGCCGATGCCCTGGCCGAACAGCGGGTTGTCCTTGCCGGTCAGGGTCGGCCCGTAATGGGCGAAGCCCTTGCCGTTGTCGCTCGCCAGGAACGAACCCCAGGACACGCTGTCGTTCAGCCCGGCGTCGATGCGGCCGTTGGCCAGATCGAAGTTGAGATCGTCGACGGTGTCGTACAGCTTGACGGTCGAGTCCTTGAACTCGGCCTCCAGGAAATTCTGGTGCGTGGTCGAGCGCTGCACGCCGATGGTCTTGCCCTTCAGCGCGGCATGGATGTCCGCCAGGGTCTTGGCGTCCTTCAGCAGGCCGTCCTTGGCGCCGACGAACCAGGCCGGCGTGTCGGTGTAGGGGATGGAGAAGGCGATCTGCTTCAGCCGCTCGGCCGTGATCGACATGCCGTCCATCAGGGCGTCACACCGCTTGTTCAGCAGTGCCGGAATGAAACCGTCCCAATCCTGCGCCGCGACCTCGCAGGTCAGGCCGGCCTGCTTGCACAGAGCACTGGAGACATCGACCTCGAAGCCGACGATCTTGCCGCCGGAATCGGTGTTGTTGAAGGGCGGGTACGCGCCCTCCATGCAGATGCGCACCGTATCGGCCGATGCCGCGCCGGCGCCCAGCGTCAGCGCCGCCGCCCCGATCAAGGACAACCAGATCTTCGCCATGACATCTCCCGTTCTGGGGCCCTCGGCCCCGGTTTGGACACGAGCGGCGGCACCGCATTCCGGCCGCCGCCCGCGCTTTGTTCTTACTTAATCGACGTGTCGTAGCCGAACCACTGCACCGACAGCTTGGTCAGCGACCCGTCGGCGTTCATCTCGTCCAGCGCCTTGTCCAGCTTCGCCTTCAGATCGGTGTCTTCCTTGCGCAGGCCGATGCCGACGCCGGTGCCGAACAGCGGGTCATCCTTGCCGTTCAGGCCCGGGCCGAAATGGTTGAAGCCCTTGCCGGCGTCGCTCTTCAGGAAGTCGGCCCAGCCCAGGCTGTCGGCCAGCCCGGCGTCGATGCGGCCGTTCTGAATGTCGAGGTTCAGATCGTCCTGGGTGTCGTACAGCCTGACGTCGACCCCGGGGATCCGCTGCTCAAGATAGTTCTGGTGGATGGTCGAGCGCTGCACGCCGACCGACTTGCCTTTGAGCGCGGCCTTGATGTCGTCCAGCGTCTTGGCGTCCTTCAGCACGCCGTCCTTGGCCGAGACGAACCAGGCCGGGGTGCTGCTGTAGGGCTTGGAGAAGGCGATCTGCTTCTCGCGCTCCGGCGTCACCGACATGCCGGCCATGATCCCGTCATAGCGCTTGTTCATCAGCGCCGGGATCATGCCGTCCCAATCCTGCTGCACGATCTCGCACTTCACCTGGAGGTGCTGGCACAGCGCGTTGGCCAGGTCGATTTCGAAGCCGACCAGCTTGCCCGAGGCATCGGTGGCGTTGTAGGGCGGGTAGGCGCCCTCGGTGCCGATGCGCAGCGTGTCCTCGGCCGAGGCGGCGCCAGCGGCCAGCGCAAAGGCGGCGGCGCCGATCAGCGACAACCAGGTCTTCATCGTGAACTCTCCCGTTCAGAGCTGGGATCCTGCGATCCCGGGTTGGATGGGCCGGCGTCTGGCCGACAGCCGGCGCCGATCAGGCGCCGGCGCGACGCGGCGCCATCAATGCTGTACTTTCAGGAACTGCCGGATCCGGTCGGATTTGGGGTTGTCGAACACCTCGGCCGGCGTCCCCTCCTCCTCGGTCTTGCCCTGGTGCAGGAAGATCACCTTGCTCGACACTTCGCGGGCGAAGCGCATCTCATGGGTAACGAGCAGCATGGTGTTGCCCTCCTCCGCCAGCTGGCGGATCACCCGCAGCACCTCGCCGACCAGTTCGGGGTCGAGCGCCGAGGTCGGTTCGTCGAACAGCATCACCTTGGGCTGCATGGCCAGGGCGCGCGCGATCGCCGCACGCTGCTGCTGGCCACCCGAGAGGTGGCTGGGATAGTGGTCGCGCTTGTCGGCGATGCCGACCTTGGCCAGCAGCGCTTCGGCCCGCTCGATCGCTTCCTTGCGCGGCACCTTCAGCACATGGACCGGCGCCTCGATCACATTGTCGAGCACCGTCATGTGCGACCACAGGTTGAAGCTCTGGAACACCATGCCGAGCGACGACCGGATGCGGTCGACCTGCTTGCTGTCCTCGGGTTCCGCCTCGCCGGAGCGAAGCTTCTTCATCTTGATCAGCTCGCCATTGACCCAGACGCGGCCGTCATTGGGGATTTCCAGCAGGTTGATGCAGCGCAGCAGCGTGCTTTTGCCCGAGCCGGAGGAGCCGATGATGGAAATGACATCGCCCTGCTGGGCCTGGAGCGACACGCCCTTGAGCACTTCGAGCTTGCCGAACCGCTTGTGCAGATCATCGACAACGATCGCCGCATCCGATGGCGTCGAGGCGGCTACAACAGAAGCCACGATGGGAAAGCCTCACCCGAGTTCTTGTTGCAGTCGAAACAACCACTGTTTCCCGGTGCCGGTCAACCGCCGCAGGAGGCCGGGACGACCAAGCCCCGGCACCGAAGGCCCCAGCCCCAATTTTATTGCAGATATTGCTGAAATGCGTCCGGTCGGGGCTCAACCCGCGTCCGCTGCCGGCAGCTGGGTGATGCGCTGTTCGATCGCCGAGCGCTCCGGGCTGCCGTCCGGGAACTGATCGCGCATCCGGCCCCAGAATCGCCGCGCCTCCGCCGGCTGTCCGGCCTTCTGCGCGGCGACGCCGAGGAACCAGAGGGCGACGAGGTCCTTGGGGTCCTCCGTCAGCATCTGCGGCAGCCCGGCCGCCAGGGCCGGCGGCACATCCTCGCCCCGGCCGGCGGCCAGCAGCGCGTCGGCGTAGGCACGCAGCAGGGGCGTGTCACCCGGCTTCAGCGCCACGGCCTTGGCATAGGCGTCGACCGCGGCCGCGGTGTCGCCCAGCACGCCGCGGGCGCGGGCCAAGCGGACCCAGCCGTCGAGATCGTCCGGCGATTTCTCCAGCCGGGCGGCGAGACCGTCGACCATGCCGCGGATCGCCTTGGCCTGCTGGTCCGGCGGCAGCCCGGCGATCGCCGCGGCGGGCCCTGCGGCAGGACCAGCGGAGGGTCCGACAGCCTGGGAGGTCGAGGGCGGCTGCGTCTGCGGGATCGCGGTCTTCGGGTCAAGGCCGAGGCGCTGCGCCGTCTCGGTCAGATGCTGGCGGACCGAGGCGACCCAGGGCGCATCGGCCGGGGAATCCCGCATCAGCCCCTGCCACAGGTCCAGGGCGGCACGGTCGTCGCCGGCCTGGGCGTTGGCCAACCCCAGGAAATAGCGGGCGCGCGGATCGCCGGGGCGCAGCGACAGCACCTGCTCGAAGGCGGCGCGCGCGGTTTCGGTGACCGTGCCGGCATTGGCGCCGACCAGCGCCTCGCCATAGCGGCCGGTCAGTGTGGGGTCGCCACCGGAGAGACCAATGGCGCGGCCATAGGCATCGGCCGCCCTGGCGTCCTCGCCCAGCTCGCTCCAGCGCTGGCCGAGCTCGACCCAGCCGTCGCGATCCTGAGGTGCTGTGGCCAGGCGCTGCTCCAGTGCCTGGGCCTGGGCCATCGCGGTCTGCATCGCCACGCGGGTGCCCTGGTCGCGGCTGGCGAAGGGCTGCGACGGCAGGGTCGGCGTGCCCTCCACCATGTAGATCGCCAGCGCCGCCACCGGCAGCAGGATGGCCAGCCCCATCGCCACCACATGCGGCGGCCGGGACGATACGGCGACAGTCGGCTTTGTCTCGCTGGAGGCGGCGAGCAGGCGGCGTGCGATCTCGGCCCGCGCTGCCTCGGCCTCGGCCGGGCCGATCTCGCCGGCGATGCGCTCCCGCTCCAGCTCCTGCAACTGGTCGCGATAGACCGTGCTGTCGAAGCCCTCGGTCGGAACCGGCGCGGCGTCCAGCGCCAGCAGCCGGCGCAACAGCAGCGCCACAGCGCCCGCCGTCATCACCGCGGCCGCGATCCAGAACAGCCAGCCGCTCACGGCGCCGTCTCCTCGTCCAGCAGCCGGGCGAGGCGCTGGCTTTCCTCCGGCGACAGTGGCGCGGGTTCCGCCTTGGCCCGGCGGCGCCGGCGCACCGTCATCGCGATGATGGCGCCCACCAGCAGGACCACGGGTCCGAACCACAGCACCAGCGTGCCGGTCCGGACCGGCGGGCGCAGCAGGACGTAGTCGCCATAGCGGGCAGTGACGAAGGCCAGCACCTGGTCGTTGCTGTCGCCGGCGGTCAGCCGCTCACGCACGATGGTGCGCAGGTCACGCGCCAGGTCGGCGTTGGAATCGTCGATCGACTGGTTCTGGCACACCAGGCAGCGCAGCTCCTGGCCGAGCTCACGGGCGCGGGCCTCCAGCGCCGGGTCGGCCAACTGCTCCTGCGGCTCGATCGCACGGGCCGGTGCCGCGAGGGCCAGGGCCAGCAGCAGCGCCGCGAAGATGGGACGCCAGCTCACTTCGCCAGGTCCGCCAGCAAAGGCCGGATCTCGTGGTCGACGATATCGGGGGTCAGCGGGCCGGGATGGCGGTAGCGGATGCGGCCGGCCTTGTCGATCACGAAGGTCTCCGGCACGCCGTAGACGCCGAGATCGATCGCGGTCCGGCCGTCGGCATCGGCGCCGATGGCGCGGTAGGGGTTGCCGTTGCGCTGCAGCCAGGCCAGGGCGTCGGCCGGCTTGTCCTTGTAGTTGATCGCCACCACCGGGATGCCGTCCTGGCGGCCCAGCTTGGTGATCACGGGGTGCTCGGCAAGGCAGGGCACGCACCAGCTGGCGAAGACGTTCAGCAGCATCGGCTTGCCGCCGAAATCGGTGCTGGCCACGCCGTCGGACCGGCCCGGCAGGGCGGCCAGAGCGAAGGCCGGCAGCGGCTTGTCGATCAGGGCCGAGGGCAAGGCCTGGGGATCGTTGCCGGGCAGCAGCTTGCGGCCGAACCCGACGGCCAGGGCCGCGAGCAGCAGCAGCGGCAGGATGAACAGCAGGCGACGCATGATCGGATCCTCAGGCCGGCGACCGCGACCCGACGGCCCGCGCCGCCGCCCGGCGTGGCGCGCCGACGCGCAGCCGGCGGTCGCTGAGCGACAGGGCGCCGCCGAAGGCCATGACCAGGGCGCCGCCCCAGATCCACGGCACCAGCGGGTGGTGGTACAGGCGCAGGCTCCAGCGCCCGTCGGCCTGTTCCTCGCCCAGCGCGACATAGACGTCGCCGGTCAGGGTGGTGTGGATCGCCACCTCGCTGGTCGGCATGCGGGCGACCGGGTAGAAGCGCTTCTCCGGCGTGAGGTCCTCGACGAAGCCGCCATTGCGGTACAGCTTCAGGTCGCCCTCACGGATCTCGTAATTCGGCCCCTGCCCTGCCCGCACGCCCTCGAATTCGACGGCATAGCCGGCGGCGAGGTCGAAGCGGTCGCCGGGCTTCGCCAGCTCCAGCCGCTCGGTCGACCAGAAGCTCGACCCGATCATGCCCAGCAGGGCGACGCCGAGGCCGGCATGGGCAAAGGCGGTGCCCCAGGCGCTGCGCGGCAGGCCGATCGCCCGCGACAGGCTGTCGCCGAGGGGGATGCGGAACAACCGCACCCGTTCGGCAATCTCGGTCGCGGCGCCGAGGATGACCCAGGTGCCGAAGCCGATCCCGACCAGCGCCAGCACCGGCCCGCCGCCCTGCAGCCAGAGCGTGGCCAGCACCACGATCGCGACGCCGGCGGCGGCGAATTTCAGCCGGCCGAGCACGCCGAACAGGTCGCCGCGCTTCCAGGCCAGCAGGGGCGCCACCACCATCGCCACCAGCACCGGCGACATCAGCGGCACGAAGGTGAATTTGTAGTAGGGCGCGCCGACCGACACCGCCTTGTCGACCAGCGGATACAGCGTGCCGATGAACACCGTGGCCGTGGCGGTGCAGATCAGCAGGTTGTTCAGCACCAGCGCCCCTTCCCGGCTGATCGGCGAGAAGACGCCGCCCAGCTTCAGCCGCGGCGCACGGATGGCATAGAGGGTGAAGGCGCCGCCGATGGTCAGGGCCAGCAGCAGCAGAATGAACACGCCGCGCTCCGGGTCGACCGCGAAGGCGTGCACCGAGGTGATGATGCCCGAGCGCACCAGGAAGGTGCCGACCAGGCTGAGGCCGAAGGTGATGATGGCGAGCAGGATGGTCCAGCTCTTCAGCGCATCGCGCTTCTCGACCACCAGGGCGGAGTGCAGCAGTGCCGTGCCGGCCATCCAGGGCATCAGCGAGGCATTCTCGACCGGATCCCAGAACCACCAGCCGCCCCAGCCGAGCTCGTAATAGGCCCAGTAGGAGCCGAGCGCGATGCCGACGGTCAGGAACGACCAGGCGGCCAGCGTCCAGGGCCGCACCCAGCGCGCCCAGGCCGGGTCGACCCGGCCCTCGATCAGCGCGGCGACGGCGAAGGAGAACGCCATGGAGAAGCCGACATAGCCGAGATAGAGGAACGGCGGATGGATGGCGAGGCCGGGGTCCTGCAGCAGCGGGTTCATGTCCTGGCCGTCGAGCGGCGCCGGGTCGAGCCGCAGGAACGGGTTCGAGGTCAGGATGATGAAGGCCAGGAAGCCGACCCCGATCATGCCCTGCACCGCCAGCACCCGGGCCTTCAGCGTCGGCGGCAGGTTGCGGCCGAACACCGCCACCGCGGCGCCGAACAGCGCCAGGATGAGGACCCAGAGCAGCATCGAGCCCTCATGGTTCCCCCAGACGCCGGTGATCTTGTACAGCAGCGGCTTGAGCGAATGGCTGTTGCCGACGACCACCGCGACCGAGAAGTCGGAGACGACATAGGCCCAGGTCAGTGCCGCGAAGGCGATCATGATCGCCGCCAGCTGCAGCGTCGCCGCCGGCTCCGCGATCGCCATCATGCCGGGATGGCGCCGGGCGG
>NZ_JBYRFX010000851.1:0-29155 GCF_057815775.1 Inquilinus sp. | reverse complement strand
GAATGGATCTGCTCGCGCATCCGGACGAAGGTCTGCATGAAGGCGGTGCCGATCTCGCCGCCGAACAGCCGGCTGAGCTGCAGCAGGCAGCCGATGGTCAGCGCCTCCACCGGCACGATGCTGCGCACGCTCAGGACGGTGAGGGCCGTCAGCGCAAAGGACTGGCCGATCGCCTGCAGGATCTGCGACGGCAGGAAGTCCGCCGTCGCCCAGACGCTGGTGATCTCCGCCGTCATCAGGCAGGCCGCGCCGATCAGCGCCGTGCCGAAGGCCAGGACGTATCGCCCATCGACCCGGCGCAGCAGCAGTGCCAGGGGAAGCACGATCACGAATTGCGGCAAGGCGATCCACAGCAGGACCTGCCCGACCTGCAGCTCGCGGAAATTCTGCACCGCCTGCAGATAGGTCGGGATGATGTAGGCGGTGGAGAGGATGATGAAGCGGATGGCGGCGAGGTTCAGCAGGATCAGCACCAGGTTGCCGTGCAGCAGCAGGCGCAGGTTCAGGAAGGGGCGTGGCGCCGTGACCTCCCGGACCAGGAAGGCGACCGTGAGCAGGCCGCCGCCGGTGAGCAGCCCGACGACCAGGCCGTTTCCGGTCCAGTCCAGCCGGTTGCCCTGGTCGAGGCCGGCATAGAGCATGGCGAAGCCGATGCTGGCGTAGCCGAGGCCGGGCCAGTCGAAATCGGTGAGCAGCGCCGTGTTGACGGGTTCGCGCGGCACACCGAACCAGATGGCGACGAACATCACCGGCAGCGCCAGGCAGTATTGCCAGAAGATCCAGTGCCAGGACCATTGGTCGGCGAACCAGCCTTCGAGCGATGCCGCGACGTTCTGGGACAGCTCGGAATTCATCGCATAGACGGCGATGCCGGTGATGACGAGCCGGGCGGGCAGGCTGCGGATAACGAAGCTGATGGTCAGGGGAATGAAAGTGCCCGAACCGATGCCGCCTATGGCCAGCAGCAGGAAGAAGACCGTGAGATTGGTCGCCAGGGGTGCCATCAGCGAGGCCAGAAAGAAGACCACGATGCCGGTCAGCAGCACCCGCCGGGCGCCGAACATCGCCCCGAGATAGGGGGACGCTACGCCGACCAGCATCTGGCCGACGCCGAAGCTGGTGGTGATCCACGCGCCCTCGTCGAAGCCTGCATGGAGGCTGCCCCGCAGATCGGCCAGCCCGAAGCTCGTCGTCCGCGACCCCAGGGTGCCCATGATCGACCCCAACAGCACGCCGATCAGGCCGACATAGGGCCGCCAGCTGTCGATGCGAAGCCGTGGCGGGTGGTCCTGACGCGAATGCTGAAGGGCGAGGCCGACGGCACTGAACGCGCCCGCTGCCCGGATCACCTTGCTCCCTCCGCTTCACCCGTATCGATCGTCGCTTCGACCGACATGCCGGGGCGCACCAGCGTGCCCAGCGCCGGAACCGGATCCATGACGATCTTGACCGGCATCCGCTGCACCACCTTGGTGAAGTTACCGGTCGCGTTGTCCGGCGCCAGCAGGGCGAAGACGCTGCCGGTGCCGGGCGACCAGCTCTCCACCCGGCCGTCGAGCACGAGGTCCGGAAAGCGTCGACGGTGACCCGCGCCGGCTGCCCGATGCGGACATTCGTCATCTGGGTTTCCTTGTAGTTGGCGACGACCCAGATGTTCGGCAGCGGCATGATCGAGACAATCTGGGTGCCGACATTGACGAACTGGCCCGGCCGGACCTGGCGCTGCCCGGCCATGCCGTCGACCGGTGCCCGGATCTGGGTGTATCGCAGGTTGTTCTGCGCCAGCTGCACCTGCGCCTGCGCGGCGTCGCGCTGCGCCGCCAGTTGCCGCTCCTGGATGTCCAGCCCGTCGAGCACGGCCTGCTGCTGGTCGAGCACGGCGCGGTCGAGCAGAAGCTGCGCGGCCGACCGCGTCTCGTTCGCCTCGGCCTGCTCCACCGCCTGCGGTGTGCCGGCGAGATGCCCACCGACGAGGAGGCGTTGCCGATTGGCCTCGAGATGGAACCGGGTGGCATCGGCCGCGGCCGCCTCGATCGCGGCCTCCGCCTGGCGGATCAGGGCGCGCTGGATCGCCTTCTGGTTCGTCAGGTTGGACAGCACGGCAGCCGCCGCCGAGAGATTGTCCTCGGCCTGTGCCAGCGAGGCGCGATAGTCGGATGGTTCGATCTCGGCCAGGATCTCGCCCTGCCGGACTATGGCAAAATCCTGGACCGGCACGGTGGCGATGTAGCCGGAGACCTTGGCCGCCAGCGGCGTGAGGTCACCCGCCAGGAAGGCGTTGTCGGTCTGCTGGTACCGGCTGGTCCCGACCCACCGGTTCCAGTGAGTGGCGATGAACCAGGCCGCCAGGACCGCGGCGGCGATCAGCAGGACGCGGCCCAGCGGCCAGAACCAGCGGGCCCGCCGGGTGGCTGTCTCCGGTTCCGCCGGCGGCGACAGCAACGCGACCACGGGCCCATTGCTGGGGGATCGCGGCTCGGTCGCGGGTGACGGCGGGGATGTCATGGCATCGGTCATCACTAGTCGCGTGTCGTCGGGCGGGTCTTTGCCCCAGCCTGAAGGTGGTGTTCGCGGAAATAGTCCCTGATCCGGGTCAGCAACTGGGCGGCGGGAATAGCGTGCTGGCCAGCGCTGGCCGCGACGTTACGGTCGACCAGGGCCTGGCCGCGGCGGGCCGCGGCCTCGAACAACCGCATCAGCTCGGGCTGCGTCGCCAACAGAGGCGCCAAATGCGCCTTGGTGACCTCGACAACGAGCGCTTGGGTGATGGCCTTGACCGAGGCGGCATGCGGGGCACCGGTCAGCAGGCCGATCTCGCCGATATAGTCCCCGGCGCCGATGCGGCCGATGATCGTCGTCGAGGCGCCGCTGGCCCGGAACACTTCCAACACACCGGAGACGATGATGAAAAGCGAGCCCTCGGTGGCACCCTCGGCGAACAACAGGTCGCCGAGATCGAGCGTCCGCACCAATACCTGGCTTTCGAGTGCGGCCCGCTGATCGGCGGACAGGGCTTGGAACAGTGGAATGGCCAGTGACCGCTTCCATCGTCCTTCGCCGTCTTCGACGGTATCATGGCTGCCCGGGACCGGTCCCACGCCCGCCGAATGGAACTGACGCAGCACCTGGGTCAACAGGGTGCTTTTCGTCTCGCCCAACGCGCCGCTGGTCGCGACGGAAAAATAGACGTCGTAGACATTCCAGCGCTTGCCGACGCTGGACAGGGCGACACCCGCCTGCGGCGTCGCGAGAATGGTCGGGCACAGCAGGATGGCGTGGCGAACCAGTTCCACAACCCGGTCCGGCGCGACGTCGGCCGGACAAGGCACATGCACGGCGTCGTTGCGTCGTTCTGACGGCACGCTGCGATTGATGACCCGCGACCGGGTGGCGATGCTGTTCGGGATCGAGGCGATGTCGTTGCCGTCGGTCCGGATCCGGACCGATCGCCAGGTGATTTGCACCACCACGCCTTCAATGCCGCCCTCGATCCAGATCCTGTCGCCGACGGCGTAGGGATGTTCGATGCCGATGGCGATGCCGGCGAAGACATCCGCCAGCGTGTTCTGCAGCGCCAGGCCGAGGACGATCGCGATCACGCCCGAGGTGGCGACCAGGGCGCGGACCGGGAAGCCGAAGACGGTGTTGACGACGGTGAGGGCCGCGGCGAGGTAGATCACCCCCGCCAGCAAATCGGACAGCAGGCCGCCATCGCTCCGGAACGCACCATGCGGGAGAAGGGCTCGCACGGCATTGACCAGGAGCCGCGCGGCGAGCAGCCACCACACCGCGGCCAGCGCCTGCTGCCACACCAACTCCTCGATGCTCGCACCGGCGAAGACCGGCTGCAGCGGCGAGCCGACGACCCGCGCCACCGCGACCGTCAGCCCGGCGAACAGGACCAGCCCCGTCGCCAGCCGTGCCCAGATCAGGCGGGCCTGCATCAGCCGCCAATCGATGAGGCAGAGTGCCAACAGAAGGCTGGCGACGATCTGGCTGGTCATGTCTGCCCGCTGTTCCGCGAAGCAGGCCTCGGCTGGCAGGCCCTGCCGTCACTTCTGCTCATGCAGGCAAGCCATGTTTCCAATCGAGGGTTGGCCTGGGCGCTCACTTCCCGTCTCGCCGTCGTCCTACAGCCGCCCGACCAAATCTGCGAGATCCAGCTCGGGCGTCCGGGTCTGGAAGCCGGCTGCGAAGGCGGCCTTCATGCGGCGCTGCGTTTCCGGGTCGGCGACACCTCGGCCGAACAGATCGGAATCGTGGCGGAAGTCGTCGACGGGTGCCAAGGCCACCGCATTCACGCGCTCCTTGACCGCCCGGCAGCCGGCAGCCGGAAAGGACGCGATCCGGTGCGCCATCTTGGAGACGAAATCCGGGAGCTCTGCGGCCGGCAGGGCTCGGTTCACCCAGCCGTATTGGGCCGCAAGATCGGCGTCGTAGTCGTCGGCGGTCAACATCACTTCCAGCGCTCGCCCGCGTCCCAGAAGTCGAACCAGATGCTGCACCCCACCGCCACCGGGCGTCAGCCCGAAGGAAGGCTCGAACTGCGAGAAGATGGCCGTCTCGCGGGCTGCGAACCGCAGATCGCAGGCGAGCACGAATTCGCTGCCCGCGCCGCGGGTCCGTCCTTCGATCTGGGCGATGGTGACGGCTTTCGTCTCGCTCAGGCGGCGGAAGAGCAGGGCGATCGATGCCTCCCCCGTCAGCCTCGCGGCCTCCTGCCGGTATTCGCTGACCTTGGTAACGTCGACGTGCGGGATGAAGAAGTCGGGATCGGCGCTCTGGAAGACCGCGACCCGATAGGGGGCGCCGGTGTCCAGGAGTTCGATCAAGGTGACGAGATCACGGATCAGTGCTGGTCCGATCAGGTTCATCGGCGGCGCGCTGATGGTGACAAAAAGGACCGCGCCTTCGGCACGGAGTCTCAGTGTTTCCAAGTCTTCCGTCACGAGGCTCTCCATGACGCGCTGATGCAACGAGCGGGTCTTTCAAGGGAAATGGAACGCCGGCGATGTCGCCGGCCCGGTTGACCGCGGCTCGACATTCGGATCTCGGCCGAGATGGCGGGAGCGCCGTGCAAGGGATTGCGAGAGAGGCCCTGCAAGGAAGGCGCCTCGCCTCCGCCGGTATCCGCGTTCTTAGGCCGGCGACAGGGCGGCTGGAACTATACGTAGGTCTATGGATGCGTCGGCCTCAACCCACCGTAAGCGCCCGAGCCAGGCATTTCGCCAGGGCCTCGGCGCGCAGCGGCTTGCGCATGAAGCACAGCGCCCCGGCTTCAAGCGCCCGACGCTCAAGATGTCCTTCGGACCGGGCCGTCATCATGATCATGCCCGCGCCGCAGCCCCGAGCGTCGAGCACCTGTTTCAGGGCAAAGCCGTCCAATCCAGGCATATGGATATCGGTGAGGATGCAACCCGCGGCCTCGGCTTCCCCCGACTCGAGGGCCGCCTCGGCGGAGTCATGGCCGCAACAGCTATAGCCCATCGAAACGATCAGTCCGACGAGCGCTTTGCGCACCGACACGTCGTCATCGATAACGCAAATGAGCGGTGCACCAAGCAAGAGTAATCCTTACAGACCATCACCATTCGGAGCGAATTGCTCCCTAATTCGCGAGCATTTGCAAATTGTTTACTGATGCGCGCTCTCGAGGCTTCGAATCCGCGGGCGGAGTTGCTCCGAAAGCTTGACAAGGTCGGCCAACGTCCGGACACCCATCTTGCGCATCAGCGTGCCGCGATGGAGCTTCACCGTGATCTCACTCAAACCTAGATCACCGGCGACCTGCTTGTTCATCTTCCCCGCGGTGACGCGCGCCATCACCTCTCGTTCCCGCTTTGTCAGGCTCTCATAGCGGGTCATCATGTCCAACCGGCCAGATTCATCGAGGCGGCGTTTTCGATCAATTGCAAGCGCCATTGAGATTGCATCGAGGACCTCGCCATCGCGAAAGGGCTTGGTCAGGAAATCGATCGCTCCCGCCTTCATGCCACGGACCGTCATCGGAATGTCGCCATGCCCGGTGATCATGATGACCGGCAGCCGAAGACCCAAACCCGCCATTCTCGTCAAGAAGTCGAGACCGTTCACGCCGGGCAGCCGGACGTCCAACAGAAGGCAGCCCGCAATCGTCTCGTTCTGATTATCGAGGAAGCTGTCGACCGATCCGTAGGACAGGGCGGCTAGTCCGACGGAATCTGCAAGATTCACGAGTGCCGACCGCATTGACGGATCATCATCGACGATATGAACCGCTTCAGCGTTCATCATGGCATCCGCCTCAAGAAGAGCGTTGGAACGATACCGGACCCGGAAGGCGCGGCAACTATACTGCCGCATAGCTCTGACGTCTGGCGGCGCCGGACGCAGACGCCATCGACTGCCAACCGGGCGGAGGCCGGACGCTGCTGCTCCAGGCCGATCTTTGCTCTGTTACCGAGACCCATGGCGAACCTCACTCAAGCATGATGTATATCAGGCTTGAGGCATCGAGATGCAAGAAGAGCCGAAGAGAGGCGGCCTCCTGGCAACCTCAGGACGGATCCGCGCCTTCAGCAGCTGCCTTCATGGCTTGCACCATCCCGCCGAAGCGCGCGGAAAGTCGTTCACGCTGCTGGACGCGGACATCTCCGCTCATTGACGCCTGGTCATAGACCAAGGTGTAGACCAGTCTGCAGGTGTCCGTGCCGCCCGGCTCCAGCCCGACGCTACCGTGGTAGGCGTGCTGTGCCATCGGGCCATGGGTCTGAGCGTAGGCGTAGCCATGGGGAAAGGCGCAAACCAGCACCTCTTTGATCTCAGGCCCGACCCTCCTGACGCTGCCAATCCCCTGCCGGTCGTCGGCCATCGTTACGGCCACGCCCAGAAAACGGCCCGCCGCTTGGAAATCGCCGATGATCGCCCAGGCTTCGCCGATTGGCCGGTCAATCTCCGCGGCCACCGCGATGACGGCGAAATCCGGGACCGAGGCGGGCAGGGTCTGTGATCGCTCCGGGCTCACACCGTCACAACCGGGATCGAACCAGCCAGCACGTGATTGAAGGCGATCGCGTATTCGGATGCCGATTGCTGGTTTTGGCCCGTCACCAGCCTGCCGTCGACGACGACATGCAGGCCCCAAGGCTCAGCATAGGACACTCTCAGGCCCGCCGCCTCCATGACGGGTTGCGGAAAGTTGGGGATGAAGTTGGCGCCGTAGAGCTTCTCGACTTCGGCATCCTCGACGCGGGAGAACCCGGTGGCTTGCCGGCCCCTGACCAGCTCGGGGATGTTCGCCAGTGCGATCGAACCATGACAGATCGTGCCGACGACCTTCCCGGCATGCCAGAAATGCCTGAGGATGCGCGCGACATCGTCGTTTGGGTACAGATCGACGGCCGGGCCGCCACCGCCCACGACATGGACAGCGTCATAGTCCTCAAGTTTCACGTCCTTCAAGGCAAGCGTGGTCTCAAGGCGTGCGGCCAGGATCTTGTCCGACAGGAATCCCTTGCTCACGAGATCGTCCTTCTCCCACGACGTGGCAGAGTAGGGATCGCTTGTCGCGTCGAACTTGACCTTGCCACCGGCCGGACTCGCGAAATCCACCTGCGCTCCGCGCTCGGTGAAATGCCAGTAGGGATGCGTGAGTTCGGCGAGCCAGAAGCCGATATCGGCACTGGAGACGAGGAAGAGAATTTTCACGGCGAATATCGCTCCTGCAATGTCATCGGTTCGGAGGCGGAGGTGTTCGTTTCGCCATCCCTAAGGAACGGCGTCGGGCAGCGTGCCTAGAGCATTCCGGCGAGCCAGAGCGCGGTGTTTTGGACATAGCGATGCACGGAGCGCATCGCCTCCGGCGTCGCTTTCAGGTTGCCTCCCGGCGGTTCCGTCACGAAGCTCGGGCAGCCGCGGGCCGTATCCCAGTTGTAGTCGGCGAAGTGATGGAATGTGGATTGCGCCACGGCCGGGCCGCCAGCCGCTGAGGGCTCGAACGCCACGGCGATGTTGAATCGGTCGCCCGTGGCGAGGCTGACGCCGGTGGCGATGGTGCGTGCGGAAGGATCGTCGGCTGGAGCCGCCACCGCGCCCTCGTGCGGGTGTGCCGGCATGAAATGGATCACGCCGTCCGGGGCAGCTGGATCACGCAGAAGGGGGTGCACGGGCCCCAGGGCGCTGATCCGCTGGTAGTCGCCGTTGGCGCCGGAATGGAAGTTCGGCCAGAGGATCTGCGGCGTGCCCTTGTCGTCAGGCTCCGGCACGGGGGCATCGTGGTCAATGTTGCGGCTGTGGAAGATATGGGCCGCGCCGACGCCCCCCAACGCGCAGATCGAACTGCCGAGATCCATGTGATCCCGTGTCACCATCAAACCACCGCCGCGCCGGCGGAAGCGCGAGATGCCTGCGCAGTCCGCCGGGTCCAAGCCATTGCCAGTGTCCACCGCAAACAGCCAAAGCTCGTCGAACGCGGAGGCATCCAGCGTCGACAGGATCGGGTCGGGAGCGCCCGGCGCGGCGCGGTCACGCGCCGTCACCTTGAACAGGGCTGAGCCGAGCTCGTCCACAAGCGAGGCGAGATGGTCCCGCAGCATCGAAAACCGATCGATGCTCCAGTCGTCTTCCGCCGGCTCGATGGTCGTTTGGAGGAGGATACTGATGGGGCCTGTCATGGGGTCCTCGTCCGTTGCGGCCCAGGCTTGCCTGAGGCGTCGTAGCTCAAGCCAGCGTCGCCGACATGACGATCTCGCATTTCAGCGCCTTGGCGATGCTGCAGCGGGTGCGGGCGCGCTCGGCGCAGTGGTCGAACTGCTCCCGGCTGATGCCCGGGACCTTGGCGGTGACCGTAATGAAAAGCCTGGTGATGGCCGGAGTGTCCTCTTCATCCTTGCCCATCTCGACCGAGACCGCGGTCTCGACTGTGTCGGCCGCGAGACCGATCATGCCGAAGTTGTTCGCCAGGGCCTGGTTGAAGCAGCCGGCATGTGCGGCGGCCAACAGTTCCTCCGGGCTTGCGCCCGCCGCCCCCTCGAACCGGCTCGCGAAGCTGTAGGCCGCGCGCTTCAGGGTGTCGCTTTCTGTGGAGATCGTGCCGGCACCTTCCTTCCAGGTGCCGGTCCAGGTCGAATATCCAGTGGCGTTCATTCTGTTTCTCCAAGGTTTGTCATGGTGACGGACGGCACGGTGGCTGCGCCGTCAGATGCGCAGGGCGCCGGCACCCTCATGATGGGCGCGGCAAGCGCCGCTGGCCGCGGTCGGGGACATGTTCCCCGGTGCATCGGCCGGAACTCTCGACGGTAGTAACCTGACGTTCATAAGGTTTGAATTGCCTCGTCGACCCGTAGGGCGTATGGAATTCGCGCCAGCGAAGGCTTGCGCGAGGAACCCGGAATTGCGTTATCCAGCCGCCGAAACCGCCGCAAAGCATCAACGCGTTCTTGATGAAGCCACCCGTCTGTTCCGCGACCGAGGCTTCGAAGGGGTCAGCATTCCGGAGATCATGAAGTCAGCAGGCCTGTCCCATGGTTCGTTCTACAATCACTTCGCATCCAAGAGCGACCTGATCGGCGCCTGCATCCTCCATGGCGCATCCAAGTCTTTGACCAATCTGGCGGACACCGAGGCGTCGTCTGCCGGCAAGAGGGGTTATATCGACGAGTATCTCAGTACGGCCCATCGTGATGATCCCGGCAGCGGGTGCCTGATGTCCGCCTTGGGATCCGAAATACGCCGTGAACCCCTTGCCCAGGGTGCAATGACCCGCTTCGTCCATAGCTTCATCGGACTGCTCGCATCCCGCTTTCCCTGGCCGACCAGGCGGCACGCAAGGCGGGACGCCATCCGAACCACCGCAGCGCTTGTCGGCGGGCTGATCCTTGCCCGAGCCGTTGACGACGAAGCGCTGTCTGAGGAGATCCTTCGCGAGGTTGCCGAGGGCCTTCGCGCCGGCTTCCGCGACAGGTAGCGTTCTATCTTCATCGGTGCCCGTCCGGCTTCGGATGCGCTTGAAGCCGGTGGTCACCGCCGCGTTTTCGATTCCTTGATCCGGACCGCGGCAAGAATAGCCGCCCCGGCCCGGGAGCCAACTATACATAGAGATAGCTGCTGAACGGCGCTTCAGAGCACTGCGCCTGCCGCCCTGGGAAGGCGCACCCTGAAGCTGGCACCGCCGGACTCCAGATTCCGCGCTGAGATTTCTCCGCCATGGGCCTCGCCAATGGTGCGGCAGATCGCAAGGCCGATACCCATGCCGTCGGCCTTTGTGGTGAAGAAGCTGCTGAAGAGCCGTTCGGGATTCCCGGCCTGGATGCCTGGGCCATTGTCCTCGACCGTCAGCAGGACGTCGTCGAGGTCGGCCCATGTCCGCAGCCGCAGGCGCGATCCGGGCTTCCGGTCCATCGCCTGCAGTGCGTTGAGGACCAGGTTCACGACCACCTGCTGCAATTGGATCGGATCCCCCAGGACCTCGGGAAGATCCGCTTGCAGCTCGCATACGGCCTGCGCACTGAACTTCGACAACTGAGAGCCCAGCAGCGTCAGTGCTTCCCCGACGAGAGCACTCAGCGACAAGCTTCGGTGCAGGCCGACCTGGGGCGATGCCATCGAGCGGACGTTTGCCACGATATCGGAGGCGCGCCTGGCGTCGGCAATCATGTCCTCGGTCAGACCGCGCAGCCTGTCCCATGGCGGCGTGTCTTGCGCCAGCCAGCGCAGCGCGGCCTCGCCATTGGCTGTGATGGCCGCAAGCGGCTGATTGACCTCATGGGCAATCGAGGCAGTCAGTTCTCCGAGCGATGAGACACGGGCGGCGTGGGCGAAATTCGCCTGCATTTCTGCCAATGCGTTTTCAGCTTGAACCTTGTCGGTCATATCGACGATGGCCAGGAGGAGTTGGCCGGCACTGCGCAGGGTGCTGGATGCCGAACTCGTGAACATGACACTGATCTCGCTGCCCGCGAGCGTGCGCATCGGCGTGAGTCCCTTGAAGGTGGGCTCATTTTCGAACAGCGCCGTGAGGCTTCCCACCAGGGTCTCGAGGTGATCCGGAAACCAGAACCTGGCGATCGACCCACCGACAATCTGGCTTCTATCGGTCGCGCCGAACAACTGCAGCGTCGCATCGTTGACATCGACGACCTTGATCGCCTCCATCACCTCGGAAACCAGCCCGGGATGACGTGCGACGTGCGCGCCGAAATCAGTGATCCCCTGGCGGTGAAGGTCGGCGTGCAATGCCTGTGCTTTGGTCGCGTCCAGATGCCAGGCCGAGAAGGCCGAGCCATGGAACATATCGGCATAGAAGGCTTCGCTTTCACGGACGGCGGCCTGGCCGCGCTTGACGTCCGAGTGGTCGACGATGGTGACGACCAATCGGCCTTCATCCACGGTGCCCGGCGCGTAACTCGCGGTGAAAAGGGCATCGAATTCCCGGCCGTCATACCGGCGTTGCCGCGTCTCACGTGAGAAATGGGACTGTCCCGCGAGCGATGAGACCACCCAGTCCGCAAAGTCGGCAGTGCTCTGCTCCGGCCAATACCTCTCGATAGCCACCAGCAGATTCTCGCGCTCGCACGGCCCGAAAAGTGCCAGCGCCCGTTCGTTGACGTCACGGGCGTAGGTCAGCCGCATGAGTTCGCGCACGCGCTCCGGCCGTTCCGCGAACCACTGGCGGGCGTCGACGGCCGCGGTCTCCAGCCAACCGAGAGCCACGGTGCGTGCTTCGGAGAAGTCGATGTCCCAGACAGAGGCCGGGATCGCCTGGAACAAGTTGCGATAATGCCGCTGCCCGGCCTCCGCGGCGGATTCCGCCCGGCGGCGTGCCGTGACGTTGATCCCCGTCTCGACAAGCTCCGAAGGCTCTCCGGAAGGACCGTACCGCAGGGATAATTGGGCGCACACGATCACATCCCTGCCGCAGGAGGTCTTCCGCTGCAATTCCATCGAGCAGGCTCCGCCCCAGCCCAGCTTCACCATCTGCTCGTTATCGGGCCATGGGCGACCGCCGAGAATCTCTTCGAACGCACGGCCTTCCACCTGGGCGCGTGACCATCCGTAAATGCGTTCAGACGCCTTGTTCCATCCTGAGATCCGCCCATCGAGACCAAAGACGATCAGGCTTTCCTGCACGAGATCGAGCAGGTCCGTGTCCAGGGCGGCGGAAGCGGCCTCATCCTGCTGATCGGCTCCAGCGGCGACCTCTCTGGCGACGATTGTGGCGTTCATAATGCGTCCTCAGCCAAGCCGACGTGACCCATCCCAGTGAGGGCCTTGCCGAGCCGCAGCGCCGTCCGGGCTCGGGCAGTGGGATTGGAGCAGGTATTTTCCGATCTGCGGGCGCAGGTGAGAAACACAGTCACGGCATTGCCTTAACTCAGAATCGAGCATTTCCAAACGCACGTTCCTCGTAGGACCTGCACGCCGGCCTGGGACCAGAACACAGCCGGCGGCAACGATCGCGAAGGTCGCTTCAAGCCTGATGATCATCAGGCTTGAACGAATTGAATGGACCTGTCGTGGCGGAGAGTCAAGGCGACAGCCAGGACGGACCCCATCGAGGGCGCCGGCCAACCCGACCAGTGAGCCGGTGCAGGAGCCGCACGGCTACACCTACGTATGGTGTTTGATCGAACGCGGATTGGGTAGCCTCCACAACAGATACGGAAAGATACCGCCCCGCTCTCCACGAGTAGAAGGGCGGCAACCGAGGCTCAACGATGAAATTATCCACGACTATTTGCGCGGTTATGCTTGCCGCCGTTTCAGTTCCTGCTATCGCCGCGTCGGCGAAGCCGACCATCGTCCTGGTCCACGGCGCGCTGGAGACTGCGGATGTCTGGGATCGGGTGATCGCGAAGCTCGATCACGATGGGTACACCGTCAAGAACGTCAACCTGCCCGGGCGGCGTGGCAACGAGATGCCCATGGGTGATGTGACGCTGGCTCTCTACCAGCAGACGGTGGCCAAGGCGATCGCCGGGGAGGGGAGACCCGTCGTGCTGGTCGGGCACAGCTTCGGCGGCTTCACGATCTCTGCCGAGGCCGAGGCGGAGCCGTCCAAGATCAAAACCCTCGTCTATGTCGCAGCTTATATCCCGCAGAACGGCCAGTCCCTGCTCACCCTCGCCACAGCCGATAAGGGCAGCAAGCTCGGACCCATTCTCGCGGTCGACAAGGAGAAGGGATATGCGTCCGTGGCGCCTGCAACCGGCGGCGCCCTGTTCGCGAATGATGCGCCCCCCGCCGTCCAGGCCATGGTGGCGGCCGCCGTCGTCGAGGAGCCGCTAGCGCCCTTGGCCACGCCTGTAGCCCTGACCGCATCCCGGTTCGGCAAAGTCGACAAGGTCGCGATCCGGACCCTGCGCGACCAGGTCGTCAGCACGCCGTTCCAGATCGAGATGGCGAAGGCGACCCCTGTTCGTCTGGAGATGACGATCGACACCGGGCACACACCCTTCATCACCCAGCCGGACGCCCTCGCGGCCGACATCGAACGGGCCGCCCAGTAGGGGCCGCTCGCGGCCTCCTACCCACCCAAGGCGCTGGCATCGTGGTCCTCATCCAGCCTGCGATGAACACCACCGGTGCAAGCCGCGAAGACAGATCGGGACATCCACATGGCCATCGACACCTTCAAGCCCACCCAGTTCACGCTGACCCAGACGTCGCCCTTTCTCTGGCGGGTCGCCTTCAACAACCCGCCGGTCAACGTCATTGGGCCGGCAATGATTTCCGACCTGAAGCAGCTGCTGACGGAGCTCGAGAGCAACACGACCGTCAATGTGGTCGTGTTCGAGAGCGCCGATCCGGACTTCTTCCTCGCCCATTACGACCTTGCGGCCGACCCGGCGGAAGCCGAAGCCCTTCCAAGTCCCACCGGCTTCGCCGCGTGGGTGGACGTGTTGGTCCGCCTCTCGCACGTGCCGGCTGTCACAATCTCCGCCATCCGCGGGATTGCGCGCGGGGCGGGAAGTGAATTTATCCTCTCGACCGATCTCAGGTTCGCGAGCCTGGAGAGGGCAATCGTCGGCCAGATGGAAGTCGGCTTCTCAGCCCTTCCGGGTGGTGGCGCGGCCGGCAGGCTGCCAGCTCTGGTCGGCCGCGGCCGCGCATTCGAGATCCTGATCGGTGGCGAGGACTACTCAGCCGCCCTGGCAGAAAAGTACGGCTATGTGAACCGGGCGATCCCCGATGCCGATTTCGAGGCGTTCGTCATGGCCTACGCCACGCGCGTGTCGAAATGGGACCGCCGCGTGATCGCCGAGATCAAGCAGTACATCAACAAATACACGCGCCTGCCGGACAGCGAATATCCGCCGCAGTCGGACGCCTTCTGGGGCGCCGCGGCGCGACCGGAATTCCAGTCCTTCACCGCGCAGCTTTTCGAGCGCGGCCTCCAGACCCGCAGCGACATCGAATACAATCTCGGGCGCGAGATCGGGAATATCTTCCCTAAGCCGTGACCGCCCAGCGTCGGCTGCGGCCGCCGTTCGCCAAGCGCCGGCCCGGTCGACGCCACGTCTTCCCCAGGGTCACAACCGGTTCGCAGGGTCAAACCGCCATGGTTTTCCGACGTTATCTTGCCGCGCTTGTCCTGGCGCTCGGTGCTGCGACCGCAACGGCAGGCGAGGCGCATCCGTCGCGGCCCCGGACGACGATCCGCCACGACGTGTCCGACGCGGCTCTGGTCAGGTCGCTCCCCGGATTCAAAAGCGATTTCGCGACAGTCAACGGCATCCGTCTGCACTATGTGGCAGGAGGGAAGGGAGCTCCGATCTTGCTCCTTCCCGGCTGGCCGGAGACGTGGTGGGCCTACCACAAGGTCATGCCCGCATTGGCCAAGACGCATCGCGTGCTGTCGATCGATTTCCGCGGCATGGGAAGCTCCGACAAGCCGTCAGGGGGCTATGACAAGAAGACTATGGCAAGCGACATAGCTGAGCTGGCGCACCAGCTCGGCTATGACAAAGTCGACGTCGTCGGACACGATATCGGGGCGATGGTGGCCTTCAGCCTCGCCGCCAATCATCCGGACCTCGTCGACAAATTGGTGATGCTCGATGTGGCGCATCCTTCGGAAGGCTACCTGAACCTGCGCCTGCTACCAGAGCTCGGCACCTTCGGCGACCGGGTCGACGATGACCACCCTTACCTCTGGTGGTTCGCCTTCCATCAGGTCAAGGGACTTCCGGAAGACCTGCTGGAGGGAAGGGCCGGCTTGGAGCAGGCGTGGTTCTTCCACTACATGTCCAAGGACGACTCTGCCATCGATGCCCGTGACCGAGCAGTCTATGCGGCCGCCTACTCGACCCGTGACGGGACCCGCGCTGGCAACGGCTGGTACCAGGCCTTTCCCCAAGATATCGCCGACGATGCGACATACGGCCCGCTCAAGATGCCGGTGCTCGGCCTTGGCGGACCAGGCTTCGGTCGGCTGAAGGCGTCGCTGGACGCCAAGGCGCCTGGTTCCGAGACCTTGCGGGTGGTTGGCAGCGGCCATTTCATCGCTGAAGAGAAGCCGGCGGAGTTGCTCGGCTATCTCGGCAGATTCCTGGATGGTCCAGGCGCGGGACAGCCCTGAACCTCGCTTTCTGACATCCCCTGGCGCCCCCGGGGCGGCCACCCGTTCGTCGTCTCAAAAGGAATTTCCCATGCGTCTGCCGCTTATCCCCCCGTCCGAGCTTTCGGCCGAGCAGAGGCCGCTTTACGACGATATGCGCGAAGGCATTGCCAGCAATTTCAACGCCTTCAAGGTGGAGCGCGAGGACGGCGCGCTGATGGGCCCGTGGAATCCATGGCTGCATGAGCCGGCGATCGGCAAGGCAATCTGGAATCTCACCTTGGCCATGACGGCCAACGCTGTCCTGACCGACAATGTCCGCCAGATCGCGATCCTGGTGGTCGGCGCACGCTATGACGCCGCCTACGAAATGTATGCGCACATCGCCGTGGCCGAGCGCGAAGGCATGTCCGCAAGCCGTCTCGCGACCATCGTCGCCGACGTCAAGCCCGTCGACTTCACTCCCGAGGAAAGTGTGGCCTACGACGTGGCCTTCAAACTCAGCCGCGGCGGGACGCTGCCCGAACCGCTCTATAGCCTCGCCGTGAAGACCTTTGGCCAAGACGGCGCCAATGAATTGATCTACCTGGTCGGCCTTTACGCCCTCGTCTCCACCACGTTGAACGGGTTCAACGTGCCCGTACCCGAACGTGAATAGTCGCGCCGCGCCGGCGACCGCACCGAAAGAGAAAGCCAAGCCCACAGCAAGCGCCTTCCAGAGCGTGGCGCTCCTTCTGCAGGGCGGCGGGGCACTCGGCGCCTACCAGGCCGGGGTCTATCAGGCGCTTCGCCAAGCCGGTGTCGAGCCCACCTGGATCGCCGGTATTTCAATCGGCGCGATCAACAGCGCCATCATCGCGGGCAACGCGCCGGAGGAGCGTGTTGCCAAACTCCGACGATTTTGGGAGCGCGTCAGCGATCTGCCGGCGGGTGACCGGTTCGGGTTCTGGGCATCTTTGCTTAGCGGCGACGCCGGCCGCAGCTGGATCAACCAGCTCGCCGCAAGCCAAGCGATGACTCAGGGGGTGCCTGGGTTCTTCGCTCCCCGTATCCCGGCCCCCTATTTGCGGCCGGCCGGCACACAGGGTGCCACCAGCTGGTACAACACCGCCGCTTTGAAGGCTACCCTCGAAGAGCTAGTGGATTTCGACCGTATCAACGCCAAGACCATGCGGTTCAGCGTCGGGGCGGTGAACGTACGCACCGGAAACTTCGCGTATTTCGACAACCACGAAACCACGATCCGCCCCGAGCACATCATGGCCAGCGGCGCCTTGCCGCCCGCGTTCGATGCGGTCGAGATTGATGGTGAGCGCTACTGGGATGGCGGCTTGGTGTCCAACACGCCGCTTGACTGGGTGCTTTCCGCTCACTCCCACCTCAGCACCTTGATCTTCCAGGTCGATCTGTGGAGCGCCCGTGGCTCGCTGCCCCGCGATCTGGCCGAGGTCGCGGTGCGGATGAAGGAGGTTCAATTCTCCAGCCGGACCCGATCCGCCACGGACACCTTTCGCCGATTGCAGGCGCTGCATTCGGCCTTCAACGACCTCCTCGGACAGCTGCCTGCCGACTTGGCAGCCTTGCCGCCGGCGAGACTGCTGGCTGAGGCCATCGATCCCGCGGCCTACAATCTGGTCCAGCTGATCTATCGCTCCGCCTCTTACGAGGGGCAGTCGAAGGACTACGAATTCTCACGCCGCACCATGGACGAGCATTGGCAGGCTGGTCTTCGCGACGCCGCCGCGACACTTGCCCGTCCCGAGGTGCTGACACCACCCGAAGGCGCATATTCCCTCAACGTCTACGACTTCGTCAGCGCCCTGGGCGCCGGCGACATGTCGCTCGAAAAGGATTGACCATGTCGCTCAAGGACAAGACGGCTATCATCACCGGAGCAGCCAGCGGCATCGGCAAGGACATCGCGAAGGCGTTTTTGGCCGAGGGCGCCAAGGTGGCCATCGCCGACCTCAATCGTCAGGCTGCCGAAGCGACCGCACTCGCCTTGGATCCCACGGGCGCCCGCGCGGTTGGGGTGGCGATGGATGTCACGGACGAAGCGCAGGTGGAGGCTGGGATCGCTGCAGTGGCGACCAGGTTCGGTGGGATCGATGTCCTGGTATCTAACGCCGGGATCCAGATCGTTGGACCGCTCGTCACCTATGATTTCGGTGATTGGAAGAAGCTGCTGGCGATCCACCTCGATGGGGCATTCCTCACCACCCGCGCCTGTCTCAAATACATGTACGCGCAGGGCACCGGTGGAAGCATCATCTACATGGGATCGGTGCACTCCAAGGAGGCCTCGGTCCTCAAAGCCCCCTATGTCACGGCCAAGCACGGCCTTGAAGGCTTGACCAAGGTCGTGGCGAAGGAAGGCGCGGCACACGGCGTGCGCGCCAACATCATCTGCCCGGGCTTTGTACGGACGCCCCTGGTGGACAAACAGATCCCCGAACAGGCTCGCGCGCTCGGCATCAGCGAAGAGGACGTGGTCAAAACCGTCATGCTGAAGGACACGGTGGATGGCCAGTTCACCACGGTCGAAGACGTCGCCCAGACCGCGGTCTTCCTGGCGGGCTTCCCCACAAGTGCCCTGACCGGGCAGTCCATCGTCGTCAGCCATGGATGGTTCATGCAGTGAGGGTGGCCGTCGGCTCGGTGTAGCGCTTCGAACCGGCTCAGACCGGCTGTGGCGCCAGATTAAGGCCACCTGCGAGCAACGTCTGGGGTGGGCAATTTGCCGTCACCCTCATAGGGCTCCGAAGCCCACAACCTGAGTTCGGCAGCGATCCGCCGTCGAGGGGCAAAGCGCAGGCTTGACGGATTAAAACAGATGTTTAAAACTGATGTTTAGCAAGGAGCAAATGGGAACTCCCTATGTGATCCAAGTCGTTCATCGGCCGAGTTGGAACTATGCGCACAGAGTCCCTCAACGAGGTCGTGCGAACCGTTGAGTTAGGGGGCACTGCTGCATCGACGCTCGGCGACGATGGCGAAATGCTCGAGGTGGCCAGCGCTCGGGCGACGACCGATCCAGCGCAAGGTCTTCGATCCCGCAGATAGTCGCTGACTTCTCTCAATTCAGCGGTCCACGGCCTTCCGTGGCTTCGTCGCCTTCGAGCCGCAAACCAGCTGGGGACGCTGTCGTCGTTGCCAGGAATTGCCGCAGGAATAAGCGATGGAGATTTTCCCACTAACCGTTGGGCAGTGAAGGGGACGTCGGCGAATGTTTCCTTATGGCGCCAGCTTGAATGGATGTGACGTCTTTGGCCGGGCCAAAGCGCCACCGGGTGCACTCTCAAAAAGTCGTCATACATCGGCGCGGGGCACCATTGCGAACGCCGTTGTCACCGTTTCTTTGTCATCCGACTGAGATCCAACACATGCACTCTCACGCGCCTACGGGATCCGTCGGGACAAGCATTCCGCGCCTTGATGGCACCAGCTTTGTCGAGGGTCGCGCCGCCTATTCGGCAGATCTGATTCCGATCGGCGCCCTCTATGTCAGCCTTGTCCGCAGCCCCCATGCCCGTGCGACGATCACCGCCATCCACAGGGAATTGGCTCTCGCCGCCACCGGCGTCGTCGCAATTGTCGACGGCCGAGAACTTGCTCTGATCACGGACCCGACGCCTTCCCGCTTTGCCAAGGACCGGCTCGCCGGTCCTCTTGACGTCCGCTCCCTTGCGGTGGGCGAGGTCATGTATGTCGGTGAACCCGTGATCGCCGTCGTCGCGACGACCGCGGAAGACGCCCGTTTCGGGGTCAGCCAGTTGTCGGTCGACTACCACGTCAGGCCCGCCATCCTCGATCCACGCGAGGCACTGGAGAACCAATCTATCGTCCATGCCGGATGGACCACCAATGTTGCTGTCCACGACTTGATCAAGGAGGGCAACGTTGAGGCAGCCTTTGCGTCCGCCGATGTCATTGTCGAAGACGAGATCTCATTCGACGGTTCGACGAGCGCGCCGATGGAACCGCGATGCTACGTTGCCGAGTGGGATAGCCGCGCTCAGCATCTGACGCTGACCGGCACCTTCCAAATGCCGCATCCGTCTCGCTGGGCCGTTGCCCAGGCACTGCGGCTGAAGGAAAGCCAGGTCCGGGTGCTCGCCCCAAACATTGGCGGCACCTTCGGTCTCAAAATGGTCGGTCATCCCGAAGAGGTCATCGTGGGTGCGCTGTCCATGATGTTGAAGCGCCCGGTTGCCTTTATTGAGGACCGTGCAGAGTGCTTTCTGGCGCGTGGCCGCGAGCAGCAGCATCACTTCAAAATCGCCGCGACGCGCGAAGGAAAGATTACCGCCTTCGCCAATCGGATTGTGGCCGATGTCGGGGTCATCCAGGCGGTGGGAGGTTGGCAGATGGGCCTCGTCGCTGCTTCCGTGTTTCCGTCGGTCTACGACGTCCCGAACTGCCAGGTCGAATGCAGCCTCGTCACCACCAACAAGGCCCCGTGGCAAGGCGTGCGGGGTTATGGCAAGGAAATCGCCAACCTTGTCATGGAGCGTGCTGTCGATCGGCTTGCCGCGGCGCTCGGCATGGACCCGGTCGAGCTTCGCCGCAAGAATCTCTTGGCCGAATCTGCATTCCCGCATCGGCTTCCGTCCGGGATGCTTCTGGATAGCGGTTCGTACGGGCCCGCACTCAGTGACCTGCAAGCGATGCTATGCGTGTCGGGTTGGCCGATGCGTCGCAGGCCAACAGACGATGACACGCGAGCGGTCGGCGTCGGCATTGCCTTCGAACTCACTCCGGAGGGAGCCTCCTTTCCAGGTTCACTGCCGAGCGGCTTCGAGACCTCGACCGTTCGGCTCGACCCATCCGGTGAGATCGTGGTGCTCGCAAGCGTCACATCCCCGGGAGGCGGCAACGAAACGGGAATTGCGCAGCTTGTGGCTGACGTCTTTGCCGTGCCGCCCAGCCTCGTCAGGGTCTTGCAAGGCGATACCGACATCAGCCCTTTTGGCGCCGGCAATACCAGCAGCCGCAGTCTGATCTTCGGCGGGGCCGCTGCGGTCGAAGCGGCCCGTGATGTGGCCGGCCGCTTGGCAGAATGCGGCGCGACCCTTCTCGAGACCAACGCAGAGGATGTCGGCTTCATCGAAGGCCACCTCGTCAGCCTCAAGGATCGGAGCCGCCGCATTCCATTCAAGACGGCTATCTTTGCGGTCTACACTCAGACGTTCACGATGGCCGACAAGGTCGAGCTGCCGCTGCAGGCGACCAAGAGCTACAAGACCCTCAACGTTCGCCACACGCCCGACCAGCACGGTCGGATCAGCTCTTATCCGTCTTTCCCCTATTCGGTCCATGCCGCAGCCGTCGAGGTCTGCAGCGCAACAGGCATCGTGCGCGTCCTCGACTATGCCGTCGTCCATGACTGCGGCCACGTCGTGAACCCAAGCCTTGTCGAGGGCCAAATCCGCGGTGCGGTGGCGATGGGAATCGGTGCAGCGCTCTGGGAACGCATGGCAAGCGATCCGGCGGGCCACCCGATCGCAGATCGCTTCAAGGCCTACCTCCTCCCGCGCGCGCCGGATCTGCCAAATATCCGCATGGGCCATCGCGTGACGCCAAGTCCTTTCCATCCGCTCGGAATGAAGGGTGCCGGCGACTCCGGGCTGGGCGGCGCCATGGCCGCGACGGCGAATGCCGTCGCCGACGCCATCGGGCAGGAGGCTGCGGCCCGCCTCAGGCACTACCCGTTAACGCCGCCGCGCATCTTGGCGGCGATGACGGGCGGCAGCCTATGATCGCCGCCCCGTTCGCCTTCCTCGCACCGGCCTCGATCGATGAGGCCGTGGAGATGCTTGCGACCCATCCGGGGACGGCCGTGATCGGCGGCGGCACAGCCCTGGTTCCAAACATGAGCCGCGAAGCCGTGAAGCCACCTGCCGTAATGGATATTGGCCGGCTCAGCCTCGGCACCATTCGCCAGGAAGGCGCTTCGATCATCATCGGCGCCAAGGCGACATATGACACCGCCTATGGATCAGTCCTCGTCGAGCGCCACCTTCCCGTCTTGAAGGCAATGGCGGCGGGGATCACGGGCGGCCGCAGCATCACGGACCAAGGCACCCTCGCGGGCTCTGCCTGCTATGCCAATCCGAGCTCGGATGCACCAGGGTGCCTGGCGAACCTCGACGCATCGTTTGTCCTCGCCAGCAAGGCCGGTCGTCGGACGGTGCTGGCGCGGGCGTTTTTCCGCGGCGCCTTCGAAACCGACCGCCAGGCGGACGAGTTGCTGACCGAGATCCGGATCCCCGTTGGTCTGCCCATCGTTGCCGCGGGGTATGAGAAGGCAAAGATTGCCGGCAGCTCGTGGCCGATCGTCACCGCCTCCTGCATCATCCGGGCAGACGAAGCGGGCAAGCGCTTCATCTGCGTGACCATCGGCGCTGCCGGGACGGCTCCGGCGACCCTTGAAGACACCCTGGATGAGATCAGCGCCTCCCGTGCCCGATCGCTAGCGGACCGGGCAGCGGGATTTATCGCGGAAGGCTGGAGCGACGTTCTGGGCGAGGCGGCATATCGCAAGGCCATTGCGCCAGAGGTCGCGCGGCGCGCTGTCATGCAAGCCTTTGGAGGCCTCGATGGCCGCTAGGCAGAGCATGCCGCTGACCCTCTGCCTGAATGGCCGTCGCACGGCGATTGACATCGATCCACGCCGGCTGCTCGTCAACGTTGTGCGCGACGAGCTCGGACAGAAGGCGTCGCGGATCGGTTGCCTGACGGGCGACTGCGGCGCTTGCACCATCGACATCGACGGACGCCTCGCCAAGGCCTGCCTGAGCCTGGCGCTCTCGGCGGAAGGCTGTGCGATTACGACGCTCGAAGGCGATGGCAGCCCCATCATGCGCGCGCTGCAAGTGACCTTCCTGGCCGAAAATGCATTCCAATGCGGCTACTGCACGACGGGGATGTTGATGCCGGCCGCGGACCTCCTGCGCCGCAATCCTCAGCCCAACGAGCCGGAGATCTGCAAGGCCATCAACGGCAACCTTTGCCGCTGCACCGGCTACGAGCCCATCGTCCGCGCCGTCCTGACGGCTGCCGCAAACCTCAAGGAAAGACCGTGACCGAGACCATCCGCATCGCGGGCCGGACATTCCGTGCCATTGACCTCAGTGACATCCTCGACAACAGCAGTTCTTCGTTCGAGCCAGTCCCGCATCAAATCAACTACCTCAAGACGGGGACGTCAGCGGAATTTGTCGAGAAGCAGCGGGGTATCCCAGCAAGCTACTGGCCGGGAGGCTTTGGGTGGGCAAGCGAGAGCGTAACGATCGGCACTCATGCCGGTACGCATGTCGATGCGCCCTCCCATTATGGCCGCCGCCCCGATGGCAAGCCCGCCCGCACGATCGAGCACGTACCGATGAATTGGGTCTGCGGCGATGGCGTCCTGCTCGACTTCACAGGCAAACCGGCCGGGTCCGGCATCACGGCTGAGGATGTCGAAGCAGAGCTTGCCCGCATCGCCTACCAGTTGAAGTCGCTCGACATCGTCCTGATCCGCACTGATGTCTCCAAGCACTTCAAGGCGCCAGGCTACGAGAATCTGCATGCCGGCCTCACCCGTGAGGCGACCGAATATCTCGTCGACCGTGGCGTCAAGCTAATCGGCATCGACGCGTGGGGCCTCGACCGTCCGTTTGCGGTCATGCTCGATGAGCATGCCGAGGGCAAGTCGCAGTTCTGGGAGGCTCATCTCCTCGGGCGCGAGAAAGAATATTGCCAGATAGAAAAGCTCTGCAACCTCGCAGAAATTCCCACGCCAACGGGATTCACCGTACTCGCCCTCCCCGTGAAGCTGGCCGCGGCTAGTGCCGGTTGGTCTCGCGTCATTGCACTCGTCGAGGCCTGAAGTCCGGTCACCCGTACCAACCAGAACAAGATCAAATAGGGGGAATGCCATGATTGTCACCCAGTCGAGGGGCGCGACTTCCGATGCACGGCGTACCGCGATCGCCAGCCTCATTGGGACCTGTATCGAGTGGTATGACTTCTACATCTACGGCACAGCCTCGGCGCTGGTGTTCGGTCAGATTTTCTTTCCGAGCTATGACGCCGTGGTGGGGACCGCTCTGGCATTCGCTACGTTTGCAATTGGGGCGATCATGCGGCCTCTCGGCGGCCTGGTCTGCGGCCATTACGGCGACCGTGTCGGGCGCAAGTCGATGCTGGTCGCGACATTGATGGTCATGGGCGTGGTCACCTTTGCCATCGGCCTGCTGCCGACATACAGCCAGATCGGCGTCGCAGCACCGATTTGCCTGATCGCCCTCAGGATGATCCAAGGGTTCGCGTTTGGTGGCGAATGGGGCGGCGCGGTCCTGATGTCCGTTGAGCATGCACCGCCCAACCGGCGGGGCTTCTATGGCTCCTTCCCGCAGATGGGATCGCCGATCGGCTTGTTCCTGTCGACCGCTGCCTTTGGCGCCTTGGCGCTCATGCCGAAGGAAGATTTCCTCTCCTGGGGGTGGCGCATTCCCTTCCTGCTGAGTGCAATTCTTGTCATCGTGGGTCTCGTTCTGCGCATGCAGCTCTTTGAATCGCCTGAGTTCGTCAAGCTCCTCAACAGCCAGTCGGTCGCCAAGCGACCGGTGTCTGAAGTGTTCTCGCAAGAATTGACGACGATCTTCATCGGAGCGGGTGCCGTGCTGGCAACGACAGTTGCCTTCTATGTCCAAACGCTCTTCGTTGTTTCCTACGCAACACAGACTGTCGGCATGCCGCGACAGACGGTCCTGAACGCGGTGTTGATCGGGTCCGCAGCGGAGTTGGTGATGCTCCCGCTGTTTGCCTTGCTGTCGGACTATATCGGCCGTAAGCCCGTGGCCCTGTTCGGCGCTGCTGTCACGGCCGTCAGTGCCTTCCCATTTTTCGCACTCGTCAAATTGGGGACCTTTGGGGGCGTTACCGCAGCCATCTGCCTGGCGATGGTTGGGATCAGCGCGCTGTTCTCGGTCATTCCGGCGTTCGTCTCGGAGCTCTTCAGCGCCAGGCTGCGTTACAGCGGCATCTCCGCAAGTTACACCATTGCTGCAGGCATCCTCGGCGGTTTTAGCCCAGCCATCGGCTCCGGCCTCTATGCCTGGGCCCAGGACACCTGGCCGGTCGCCCTCTTCCTGGTCACCGTCGGCATCATCAGCCTCATAGCGATCTCGCTCGGCCGACCAAAACCCACCGATGCCATCTAACGGAGGCCCCTCCATGGCAGTCATCGACCATACCCATGACGCGCGGGCAACCTCATGGGTTGAGAGCGCCAATCGCGATCATGATTTCTCCATCCAGAACCTGCCGCTCGGCATCTTCGATATGGGGGATCGCCGCCGGCGTCCTGGCGTGGCTATCGGCGATGTCATCGTCGATCTCGAAGCGCTCCTCCGTGACGGAACACTGTCAGGAGATGCGGCACGGGCCGTCGAGGCGACCGTGCAACAAGGCGCGCTCAACGGGTTGTTCGCGCTGGGGGCCGTCCCACGACGAGTGCTGCGGCTTGCCCTGTTCGACCTGCTGACCAAGGACGGCTTTCGGGGGAGTGTCGAACCACATCTGGTCGATGCCGGCTCAGTGAGGATGCATGTCCCCGCGGCGATCGGAGACTACACCGACTTTTTCGCCGGCATTCACCATGCAACCAATGTCGGCCAGCTGTTTCGGCCCGATAATCCGTTGATGGCCAACTATAAATATGTGCCGATCGGGTACCATGGCCGTGCCTCGTCTATCCGTCCGTCCGGGGCAAAGGTGAGGCGCCCGAACGGCCAGGTGAAGCGACCGGAGGCCGATGAACCGGTGCTGATGCCCTCTCAACGACTCGATTACGAACTGGAGCTCGGCGCATGGGTTGGACCGGGCAACGCAATCGGCGCGCCTATCCCGATCGGTGAAGCAGCAAGCCATTTGGTTGGGTTGAGCCTCCTCAATGACTGGTCAGCGCGCGATATCCAGACCTGGGAGTATCAGCCGCTCGGGCCCTTCCTGGCCAAGAGCTTCTCGACCACAATCTCGCCCTGGGTCATCACGGCCGAGGCGTTGGCACCATTTCGCACGGAGCAAGCCAGGCGGTCCGATGGTGATCCAGCGCCTCTTGCCTACCTGCGCGATGACGCAGACCAGGCACATGGCGCTTACGACATCGAACTGGAGGTCCGGATTCAGACAAAGATCATGGCCGCGAGGGGACTGCCACCGCATCGGCTTGGGCTCTCGAACGCCCGGCACATGTATTGGACGATCGCCCAAATGCTGACCCATCATACCGTCGCCGGCTGCAACCTCCGACCGGGCGACCTCCTGGGCACCGGCACCATTTCAGCACCTGATCCGTCCGGCTACGGCTCTCTGCTCGAGGTATCCCAAGGCGGCAATCAACCGGTCCTACTTCCCTCGGGTGAGTCCCGGCGTTTCCTTGAGGACGGCGACACGATTATTATGCGTGGGCAGTGCAACCGTGCAGGCTATGCACCAATCGGCTTCGGCGATTGCGTCGGCGAGATCACATCGGCGGAATGAGTTTATATCGCCGGGCAGGATGCACAATATTTATACCGACCCCGGCCTTCTAGATGCTAGAGCGGAAGCCGCCGAGCAGGAAAGCGACCAGATGCTCCTCCAGGCGCACCTTATCAGTTGGATCGATCGATCCACTGGAAAGTCGCCCGAGCCGGCTTTCTGGCCCAAGGTCCGTGACCGTCAGGACGATCGATCCGATCATGAAGGAATAGCGCCAATAGACCTCTTCGGCTGTTAAATGCGGGCAGGCAAGTTGCAGAGCCTCGACGAAGCGAGATGCCATCGGGTCAAAGTGCTTCGCGATGACAGTGCGCGTGAGCTCTGATGGCTCGATACGGTGCTGCATGATCAGGCGGCCCAGCAACCTTCCCTTCTCCGACGGGTCGAGATACGGCCTGACAAAAGCGCGGATGATGGCTTCAAGCGCCGGCGTTTCGCCCTTGGCATTTGCTGCACCGATGTGGGCCTCAAGATCCTCAAGACGTTGCAAATTGACCCGCCGTGACAGCCTATCGAAGAGCGCTTCGGCGAGCTTTGTCTTCGAGCCAAAGTAATAACTGACAGCCGCGAGGTTCACATCGGCCATCGTCGTGATCTCACGCAACGAAACGTTAATCCCCTTTTCAGCGAATAACCGTTCCGTTACTTCCAAAATTCGATCCGCCGCGTCTCCGGAGATCACCTCTGTCCGATCGTAACCCATTGTCCCGGTGCGTGCCTTCGCCTGAGTTCATTATCCTTCGGATCTTACCATGGATTGCCTAGAGGTGATCTCCCAAAGCAATTCTGCTGGGTTCCCGCTCGACAAGGCGATGGAACACGGGCGTTGGAAGAGGTACGCCTCGGCCCGGATCTGCCGGCGACACGAGAGCCTGTGGGTCAGGAATTTTACGGGTAGGCTCCTCGCAGACAAATAGGCTGGAGAGGAGGGGGCAATGGCTCGAATCCGGCCACGTCCGCTTCGGGAAGGCGCCTCGGATGGCCGGTTTCGAGCGTCGCTGTCCGGCTGACCTAGCCAGGAAGGGCAGGATCTGGCGGGTTTGGGCGATGTCCGGTCTCGGGGCACCCGCACCGCGGCCGCTTATGGCGCTCTTCAGCCGGGCGTTCAGGCGAATACTCATCCTCCTGCCGCGCACAGCGACGACCACCGACTATAGGTCGACGGCATCCCGAACAGCCACGTCTAACCGATTCCCGCCGGGTCATCGCAATCGCACGCGCTCTGACACCCTTGCGAAGTCTATGCCAGACTCGTCGTTCGACCGGTGGGGCAGTCCACCCTGACGGATGGCCGATGCCGACCGCAAGGCGAGGTCCGATCGCGCCAAGATCAGACTTTGCTTCGCATCGTGTCAGTCGCCGCCACGAGTTGTGGTCTTGCTAAATGGAAAATTAAGTCATATATATTGTTCAGAAGAAAAATTTCTCTCTAGATTTTTTCAAAAAATGAAAGATCTGTGTGTGAGGGAACGCCTTGACCCGACGGACCGGCGGCTGGTCAAGCTGCTGTCCGAAGATGCGCAGCTCGGCGCCGGTGGCCTGGCTGAAAAGATGGGCGTGTCGGCGCCGACGGCCCGCTCGCGCCTGCGAAACCTGGTGGATCAGGGCGTGGTCAAGATCGTCGGGCTGCTGAACCTGTCGGCCCGGCCCGAGCTCATCTCCGCGATCGTCGGCATCAACACGCTGGGGCGGGGCCGCATCCATGAGATCGCACAGCGCATCGCCGATCTGCCCTTCGTCACCTCGGCCTCGGTCGTCACCGGCCGCTTCGACATCATTGCCGAGGTGGTGGTGGCCGACGACGTCGCCGACCTCTACCGGGTGACCAGCGAGCTGATCCCCAAGGTCGGCGAGCCCGGTGAGATCTCGCGCAGCGAGACCTTCGTGGTGATGGCGTCCTGCAACAAATGGGTGGGCCTGCCCAAGGGGTGCTGGTCCGACGAGCCCGAGGCGCAATTGCGCGGATCGGCCATGTCGTGAAAGTCGCCGTGCTCGGCGGGCTGGGCCTCCAGGGGCGGGCGGCGATCGCCGACCTGGCCGCCAGCGCCGGCGTCGCGCAGATCGTCTGTGTCGACACCGCCCCCGGCGGGCTCGACCGGCTCGCCGGCCTGGTCGATCCGGACCGCGTGCGCCTCGTAAGGCCCGAAGGGCCGATGCGTGCGGCCCTGGCGGCGGTGATGCGGGATGTCGACGTCGCCATCGACCTCATGCCGTTGCCGCTGATGCGTGAGGCGGTGATGGCCGCGATCGAGACGCGGACGCCGATCGTCACCACCAACTATGCCAGGTCGATCGCGGATCTGGGCCCGGCCGCGGCGGCCGCAGGCATCGGCGTGATGACCGAATGCGGCCTCGATCCCGGCATCGACCTGGTGCTGTACCAGCGCGCCGCGCGGCAATTCGACACCGTGACGGCGATCGACTCCTACTGCGGCGGCATCCCCGAGCCCAAGGCCCGGACCGGGCCGCTGTCCTACAAGGTCAGCTGGAACTTCGACATGGTGCTGATGAGCCAGAACCGCGCGTCGGTCCTGCTCGACGAGGGCCAACGCGTCGAGATCCCGGCCGCGCAGCAGCACGACAACCGCTTCATCCATGAGATCGAGGTGGCCGGGCTGGGCACGCTTGAAGCGCTGCCGAACGGCGATGCGCTCCATTACGCCGAAATGCTCGATAATACCGGGTCGCTCCGGCGCACCGGCCGCTACACCCTGCGCTGGCCGGGCTGGTCCGCCTTCTGGGCGCCGCTGAAGCAACTCGGCTTCCTCTCGGAGGACCCGGTGCCGGGCCTGGCCGGCGATGTCAGCCCGCGGGAGTTCCTCGGCCGGCTGCTCGGTCCCCAGCTGCAATACGGCGCGGCCGAGAAGGATTTGTGCGTGATGCGCAACGTCTTCCGCGGCGTCCAGGGCGGTCGCGGCAAGACCGTGACCTCGGATCTCGTGATCGAACGCGACCTCGCCACGGGCCTGTTCGGCATGAGCATCGGCGTCGGCGGCCCGGCCAGCATCGTGACGCAGATGCTGGCGCGCGGCGAGATCACGGCGTCGGGGCTGCTCAACCCCCTGACCCATGTGCCGGACGGCCCGTTCC
>NZ_JBYRFX010000850.1:0-1632 GCF_057815775.1 Inquilinus sp. | reverse complement strand
GCCGCGCCAGCACGAACTGGTGCGGCGCGCAGCCGGTGGCGGCCTTGAAGGCGCGGCTGAAATGGAACGGGCTGAGATGGGCGATCGCGGCCAGGTCGGCCAGGCTCAGATCGCCATCTTCCAGCGCCCCCTCGATGTGGTCCAGCACCCGGCGCAGCCGCTCCGGCGACAGGGCGTCGGGGCGCTCGGGCCGCGGCGCCGGCCGGTGCGACAGCAGGCGCAGGGTGCAGGCGGCGAAGGCGATGCCCAGCTGCTCCGCCAGCAGCGGGTCGGTGGCGTCGGGGTGGCGGGCCAGCTCGGCCAGCGCCAGGGCGACATGGATGGTCACCGGGTCGGCCGCGACCAGCATCTCGGCATCCTCGATATCCGCCGGCCCGACATCCTGGCCGATCCGGCGATAGGCGTCGGGGTGCTGGAAGATCGAGATGTAGTCGGCGCCGTCGCCATCGACGAACAGCGCCAGCCCCGCCGGCTGGACGCCCAGGGTGTAGCGCGGCCGGTCCGCCCGCAGCGTCGGCCCGTCGCCGATGCGGAAGGCATAGCGGCCGTGGCGGCTGCGGTTCAGCGACAGCCGGTGCAGCGTGCCGCGCGATTCCATCTGCCCGGCGTCGCTGCGATAGCACTCGACCATGACATCCGGCCGCGCCACCGCCGCATAATCGTGCAGCGCCGGGCGGCTGATGGCGAAGACCGTGGGATCCAGACCGTCCATCTCTTTCCTGCTCTCCCTGGCCGTCCCGGCGGGACACCGCGGCTGCGGCGGCCCGAGGGGCCGGTCCGCGGCTCGTGCGGCCACGGTTCCGGGTGCCGTTCCTGTCCCGGAACGACGCAAGCAGCATGCCAGAAGGCGGACGGTGGGGATATTGCCGGCGTGGTCCCGGCCCCGTCAGCTCACCCGTGCGAGGGCGGGTCGATATAGGCGGGGGTGGCGGTGGACAGCGACTGCTTCAGGGCCCGGGTGCTTTCGTCGGCCATGATCTCGCTCTCCCCGGCCTCCAGCGCGTCGTAGGTGTGGCGCGCGACATCCCTGGGATCGTTCTTCGGGATGTCCAGGCCCTTGGTCAGGTCGGTGTCGATGAAGCCGACATGCAGGGAGAGGACCTGGGAGCCCTGGGGCTTCAGCTGGACACGCAGGTGGTTGGTGTAGCTCCAGGCCGCCGCCTTCGACAGCGCATAGGCCGTCAGGATCGGGTTCACCAGCCATGTCAGGTCGGACAACACATTGATGACGGCGCCGGGGCGGTTGCGCTCGAGGATCGGGGCGAAGGCCTGCGAGATGCGGACGATGCCGTAGAGGTTGGTCTCGAACAGGCGGCGCGACTGGGCTTCCAGCTCCGGGTCGAGCGCGCCGTTGGTGATCGCGCCGATGCCGGCGTTGTTGACGACCACGGTGACGTCCCCGCATGAATCCGCGGCGGCGGCGATCGTCTGCGGGTCGGTGACATCAAGCCGCACCGGGATCAGCCCAGGCTCGGCGAAGCCGGTGGTGTCGCGCATGCCGGCATAGACCTTGGCGGCGCCGCGGGCCAGCGCCTCACGGGCAAAGGCGAGGCCCAGGCCGCGGTTGGCGCCGGTGACGAGAACGACCGATCCCCGAATGTTCATGTCCAAACGTCCTTCTGGCCGGCACCG
>NZ_JBYRFX010000849.1:0-13548 GCF_057815775.1 Inquilinus sp. | reverse complement strand
CCCGCGGCGCGCCCGGCCGCAGCGCCGCGGGTTGACGCGCATCCTTTTCCGCCGCCCGCCGGTCGCCGCGGCTGCCCGCCTCCGCCGCGTTGCGGATGGCGGCGCGCAGCGTGCCGGCCAGGCCGATCGCCCGTGCCTCGGCCAGGTGCAGGCGGCGGCGCAGCAGCGGATCCTCCGTTGTCTGCCGCGCCGTGCGCAGCCCGGCCAGGGCCGTCTCGAACCCCTTCAGCACCGCCTCGCCGCCCGTCATCGGCCGGCCCTGGCGCAGCGCCATGCTGAGGCCGCGCAGCACCACCGCCGCCTGGCGCATCACCCCCGGCAGCGCCGGCGTGTCGAGCTGCCCGCGCAAATCGGACAGGGCCAGCAGCTCGAGCCGGATGCGCTCGGCCTGGCCGAGCAGGATGCGGAACGCTTCCACCCCGCGGATGCGGGCGGCGCCGCTGCGCGCCAGCAATTGCTGCGCATCGGCCAGCGAATCCGCCAGCGGCATCACCACCGTATCCTCCGGCATCGCCCGCGCGATCTCCGACAGCATGCGATAGACGGAGGACAGGGCATCCCGCTCCGGCTGGTAGATCCGCAGCGGCCAGGCGGCGACCGAGAACAGCGTCGCCAGCAGGCCGCCCGCCAGGAACAGGCCGGACGCTGCCCAGGGGTCGAAGCCATGGCCCGCGGTGCCGCCGGTCACCACCAGCACGATCAGGATCGCCGTGCCGCCCTGAGTCGCCACCGGTCCCAGGGCCACAAACAACGCCAGGGCGAAGGCCCAAACCGCGAGCACCGGCAGGAAGGGCAGCCAATAGGTACCGAGCGAGAAGCCGGCCAGTGCCGCCAGGCTGGCGCCGCAGGAGATCAGCAGCATCCGCCGCAGCCGCAGCGCGTGCGGCCCCGGCGCGTCCGAGCTGACGACGTTGAGCGCACCGCCGGCGACGGCGAGGCCGACATCGGTATGGCCGAAGGCCACGCCGAGGATCACCGGCAGGGCCACGGCCAGCGCATTGCGCAGCGCCACCGGCCACGGGATGGTGGCCCGGTTCCACTGCAGCAGGGCCGACAGCAGCGCCGAACGGCGGGGTGCCGCCGGCGTCACCGCCATGCCGTTACCCGTCCAGCGTCAACGCTTGCCCGACCGATCATCCGTCTGCCTTCAGCGAGTCGTCCGGCTGCATGATGCCCGCCGCGGGCGCCGGATGCGACCCGTTCCGGCGACATCGATTCTTCACAAAAACTCAGCAGTTCCGTCATTCCCGAATCCTATCATCCGCGCGCCGTGAGGGGACGGCGGAACCGGACACCGGCCGCAGCGCAGCCCTTCGTCATTTTTTTCGAGACCTCCGATTGCCGCCGCTCGCCGGGCCGCCCGACGCGCGGGGGAACCGCCATGGCGCCGGGGCGATCGACAGCGCAAGGAGCGGAAGCGTGCGGATCGTCCAGATCACCGATACCCATCTCAGCCCCGGCAAGCAGCACTTCCTGCCGAACTGGGCGCCGCTGGCGGATTGGCTGCACAGCGTCCGGGCGGATCTGGTGGTCCACACCGGCGATCTCAGCGTCGATGGCGCGGATATCGAGGCCGATCTGGAGCAGTGCGCCGGGCTGCTGCGCACCCTGCCCTGCCCGGTGCTGTCCGTTCCCGGCAACCACGATGTCGGCGACCTGCCCGGCACCCGACAGCCGGTCGATGCCGAGCGGCTGGACCGCTGGCGCCGCATCGTCGGCCCCGACCGCTGGGTCCACGACCAGCCGGGCTGGCGCCTGATCGGCCTGAACAGCCAAATCATCGGCGTGGGATCGGAGGACGAGCTGGCCCAGTTCGCCTGGTTCGAGGACGCGCTGGTCGGGGCTGAGGGGCGCGGCGTCGTGGTCTTCCTGCACAAGCCGGTCTTCGTCGACCGGCCGGATGAAGGCGACACCGGCTATTGGAGCATCCGCCCGGCGCCGCGCCGCCGGCTGCTGGATCTGTTCGAACGGCATGGCGTGGCGCTGGTCGCCAGCGGCCACCTGCACCGCGCCTGGACCGGCCGCCACGCCGGCACGCGCTATGTCTGGGGTCCCTCCTCCGGCTTCACCGTCGGGCCGATGGAGCGCGACATGCCGGGCGACCGGATCCTGGGCGCCGTGATCCACACCCTGGACGAGACGGTGGAGAGCGAGATCGTCGCCCTGCCGGCGCTGCATCCCTACGTGATCGACGACGTCATCCATGAGGTCTATCCGCGCCATGTTCCCCCTCGCGATGTCCCGGCCCGTGATGTCCCTGTCGAGGCCGCCTCATGACCGGCTTGGCGCTGCGACGCATCAGCAAGGCCTTTGGCAGCAACCGCATCCTGCAGGACGTGACGGTCGAAGCGGCGCCCGGCGAGTTCATCGCCCTGGTCGGCCCGTCGGGCTGCGGCAAGACCACCCTGCTGCGCATCGCGGCGGGGCTGGAGCATGCCGATGAAGGCTCGGTGCAGCTGGGCGACCGCGACATCACCGGGCTGCCGCCGGCAGCGCGCGACATCGCCATGGTGTTCCAGTCCTACGCCCTGTATCCGCACCTGACCGCCGGGCAGAACATCGCCGTGCCGCTGGCGATGCGGCGCCTGTCGACGGCCCAGCGGCTGCCCTGGATCGGCGGCCTGATGCCGGGCCAGCGGGCGCTGCGGGCCGAGATCCAGGCCCGGGCGCGGGAGACGGCGGCCAGCCTGAAGATCGACCACCTGCTGGACCGCAAGCCCGGCCAGATGTCGGGCGGGCAGCGCCAGCGCGTCGCCCTGGCCCGCGCCCTGGTGCGCCAGCCCGCCGCCTTCCTGATGGATGAGCCGCTGTCCAACCTCGACGCCAATCTGCGGGTCCACACCCGCGGCGAGATCGTCGAGCTGCACCGCCGCGCCGGCGTCACCACGCTCTACGTCACCCATGACCAGTCAGAGGCGCTGAGCATGGCCGACCGGGTGGCGGTGATGATGGGCGGCCGCCTGCTGCAGCTGGACAGCCCGGCGCGGGTCTACACCGACCCGGCCCATGTCGAGGTCGCCCAGTTCATCGGCAGCCCGCGCATCAACCTGCTGCAAGCGGTGCTGGACGATGCGCGTGCCGCCCGCATCGGCGGCCGGGTGCTGGTCGACGGCATCGCGGCCGCGCCGGGCACCGCAGTGACGCTGGGCGTGCGGCCCGAGGCGCTGCGCTTCCTGATGCCGGGCCAGCCCGGCCTGGCTGCGACCGTGCGGCGGCTGGAATTCCTGGGCTCCGAGCTGCTGGCCTTCCTGGCCCTGGCCGACGGCACCGCCCTGGTCGCCAAGACGGTGCCGGCACTGGCGGCCGATCTGGCCCCTGGCGCGCCGGTGACCCTGGCGGTCGACGCCGCCGACCTCCTGGTCTTCGGGCCGGAGGGCGGGCGCCTGCCGGTCTCGGCCACGCCGCTGCGGATCGCCGCCCATGGCTAGCATCGCCGTCGATACCGGCGTCGCTGCGCAGGCCGCCCGGTCCGCAGCGCGGGCGGAGACCTGGGCCGCCTGGCGCCTGTCCGCCCCGGCGGTGCTGCTGTTGGCCGTGCTGATCCTGGCGCCGACCCTGGCCGTGGTCGGCTTCAGCCTGACCGATTACGAGCTGGGCTATGACGGCATCAAATTCGTCGGCTTCGACAACTATGCCGAGTTGCTGGGCGACCGCACCTTCCTGATCTCGCTGAAGAACACCGCGATCTACACCGCCATCGTTACCCCGGCCTCGGTGCTGCTGGGCCTGGGCGTGGCGCTGCTGATCCAGGCCGAGACGCGCGGCCGCGCCTTCTTCCGCACCGTCTACTTCCTGCCCGTCGCGTCGCTGCTGGTCGCCATGGCCACGGTCTGGCAGTACCTGCTGCACCCCAGCATCGGGCCGGTGAACGAGATGCTGCGGCTGGTCGGCCTGCCCGGGCCGAACTGGCTGGGCAGCAGCAGCACGGTGCTGCTCAGCCTCGCCCTGATCGGGGTGTGGCAGTCGGTCGGCTTCAACATGGTGCTGTTCCTGGCCGGGCTGACCGCGATCCCGCGCGAACTGTACGCCGCCGCGGAGATCGATGGCGCGGCCAGCGCCTGGGAGCGGTTCCGGCTGGTGACCTGGCCGATGCTGGGGCCGACGACGCTGTTCGTCATCACCATCAGCGTGGTCAACGCGGTGAAGGTGTTCGAGACCGTCGGTACCCTGACCCAGGGCGGCCCGAACAAGGCGTCCGAGGTCCTGCTGTGGACCATCTACCAGGAAGGCTTCGTCTATCTCCGCGTCGGCTATGCCTCGGCGATGACGGTGGTGTTCCTGGCCGTGCTGGTGGTGCTGATGCTGGTGCAGTACCGGGTGCTCGACCGCCGGGTCCACTACACATGAACGCGACATCCTGGACGGCCGGACGGGTCGCGCGCTTTGCCCTGCTGTCGCTCGGCGCCTTCATCTTCATCGCGACTTATCTGTGGATGCTGTCGGTCGCGCTGAAGCCGCAGGATGAGATCTTCTCCGCCTCCCTGTCGCTGCTGCCGCACCGCTGGGCCCTGGTCGAGAATTTCACCAAGGCGCTGACCCGGGTGCCGATGGGCCGGATCCTGCTGAACGGCGTGATCGTCTGCAGCGTGATCCTGGTGCTGCAGTTGGTGACCGCGATCCCCTGCGCCTATGCCATGGCCAAGCTGCGCTTCCGCGGCGCCCAGGCGATGGTGACCATGATCATGCTGGGCCTGCTGGTGCCGATCCATGCCATCGCCCTGCCGGTCTATGTCGCGCTGTCAGCCAGCGGCACGCTGAATTCCTATGTCGCGCTGGTGTCGCCCTTCGCCATCTCGGTGTTCGGCATCTTCCTGTTCCTGCAGTTCTTCCGCGCCATGCCGGACGATTTGATCGCGGCGGCGCGGCTGGACGGGATGACCGAGTTGGGGATCGTCCGCCGCGTCATCGTGCCGAACGCCTGGCCGGCCATCACCGCCTTCGCGATCTTCTCGGTCGTCGCGCATTGGAACGACCTGTTCTGGCCGCTGATCGTGGTCAGCGACACGAAGATGGCGACGCCGCCGCTGGGCCTTTTGTTCTTCCGCGCGGCCGAGGCCGGGGACGACTACGGCGCGCTGATGGCCGCGACGGTGATCGTCACCCTGCCGCTGGTGGTGGCCTTCCTGGCCGCCCAGCGCCGCTTCATCGAAGGCATCACCTTGACCGGCCTGAAGGGCTGAGCGCCGGTCGACAATCCAGGAGAGGGGATATCGTGAAACTGTTCCGAACCATGCTGGCGGGCGTGGCGCTGGCGGGCGCCCTGATGGGCACCGCCCAGGCTGACACCACCCTGATCGTCCACTACCCGATGCCGGGCTTCTTCAAGGACGTGATGGACTCGATCTCGCAGAAATACATGGCCGATCATCCGGACGTGAAGATCGTGTTCGCCAGCCCGTCGCCGACCTATGAGGACGGGCTGCAGCAGATCCTGCGCCAGGCCGGCACCGACGAGATGCCCGACATCACCTTCATCGGCCTGAACCGGCTGCGGGTGGTGGCGGAGCGCGGCATCTCGGTCGACCTCAAGCCCTTCGTCGACAAGGACGGGCACATGGCCGACCAGGGGTTCAGCAACCACATCCTGGGCCTGGCCCAATTCGGCGGCCAGCAGGCCGGGCTGGCCTTCGCCACCTCGAACCCGATCATGTATCTCAACGCCGACTTGGTGCGGCAGGCCGGCGGCAACCCGGACGTCCCGCCCAAGACCTGGGATGAGGTGCTGGCGCTGGGCGCCAAGATCAAGGCGCTGGGCAATGGCGTCGACGGCATCGACTTCCGCTGGCAGGGCGACGACTGGATGTTCAGCGCCCTGCTGTTCGGCGCCGGCGGCGACATGCTGTCGGCCGATGAGAAGAAGGTTGCCTTCGACGGGCCGGAAGGCCTGGCCGCCTTCACCCTGGTTCAGCGCATGGTGACCGAAGGCGGCATGCCGGTCTTCACCAAATCGGCCGGTGAGCAGGCCTTCGTCGCCGGCAAGGTCGGCATCGAGTTCCAGACCACCGGCGCCCTGCGCAACACCATCAAGAATGTCGGCGACAAGTTCGAGATGCGCACCGCTGCGATCCCGATGCTGGACCCGGCCAAGGGCCAGCTGCCGACCGGTGGCAACGCCGCCGTCATGCTGACCCGCGACCCGGCCAAGCAGCAGGTGGCCTGGGACTTCATCAAATTCGCCGCCGGGCCCTATGGCGCCTCGGTGGTGGTGCCGGGCACCGGCTATGTCCCGAACAACGAACTGGCGGCCAAGTCGCCGGAGTATCTCGGCGACTTCTACGCCAAGAACCCGCTGTTCAAGGCCGGGCTGGAGCAGATGACGGAAATGCGGCCCTGGTACGCCTTCCCCGGCAGCAACGGCGTGAAGGTGACCCAGACCATCGTCGACAACCTGTCGCGGGTGGTGGAGCAGAGCGCGACGCCGCAGGAGGCCCTGGCCGACGCGTCGGACGAGGTGCAGAAGCTGCTGCCGCGCCACTGACACCGGACGGCCCGCCCCTCCCTGCCATGGGGCGGGCCGCCTTGTTTCTGCCCAAATCCGGACTCGGCGGCGACATTATGTCGGACCAAAAGAGGGATTCTGCTGTTTTTGGAAGACGGATCCCGTCTCATGCGCCCCTTGTCGTTCCTGGCCGCCAGCGCCGCCCTCGGCTTCGCCGTGACCACGCTGGTCAGCGTCGTCTCGGCCCTGGCCCAGGCCGGCGTGTGGACGCCTTAAAGCCCTCGCTAGCCAAGGACGACGGGCGGTGCCAGCTGACCGTTGGCAAACGAGCTGCTCGCCCGGTCGATCTCGCCGAAAAACACCATGACGTCATTTCGGTCTACACCGACCGCATCGAGACGGCCGATCAATGCGGCGAGCAGCGCGTGCTTCTGCTTTGCCTCCGTTCCTGATGACACCAGGACCTCAATCATCAGCAGTTCCTCGGTCCGGGGCTTCGCCAATCCGGGATAAGTCGGATCGATCAGCAGATCGTCTGCCTCCAGGCTGAAAAATCGCTGAAACATGTCGTTCTGCGGATAGCCGGCGGAGACGCTTGCGGCATGGATCGCTGTCGAGATAGCGGCCTTGTCGGAACCGCGTCGCCCCGACCTCATAGTGATGGTGAACAGTGGCATAGCGTTCTCTCCAAGGTTGGTTCAGCGATAGGGCCGCTCCAGCCTGGGCATGGAGACCTGAAGAGCGGCTTGCCCTCCCCTCAGGGCCGCGGCCCGCGTTCGAGGTAGGAGCTCAGTGCGATATAGCTGCGGGTGCTCTTGACGCCGGGAATGTCGTAGATCACCCGCAGCAGATCCTCGAGCGCCTGGGTGTCGCGCATCCGAACCTTCAGCAGCATGCAGGTGTCGCCGGCCACCGAATGGATCTCCTCCAGCTCCGGCCGGGCGGCGAGGTCCAGCATCTCCTGGCTCTTGCCCCAGCCGGTGGTGTCGACATGGATGAAGGCCAGCAGCGGCTTGCCCAGCCCCGGCCCGTCCAGCGCCGCCACCGTCGCCTTGATCACACCGTCGCGCTTCAGCCGCTTCACCCGCTCGTGCACCGCGGGCGGCGACAGGTTCAGGGACCGGCCGAGTTCGGCGTAGCTGAGCGACGCATCCTCGGCCAGCAGCCCTAACAATTTTCGGTCGACGGCATCGAGTGCGGGTGCGTCGGCCAGCCGGCGCCGAACCGGTTTCGTATTTTCGCCCACCATGGCAAACGCCTCTTTCTGACCGAACCTGATTCGGCGAATATCGCCCCATGTCCGAATGTCATCAATACAAAACCAGTATTGCCGTGCAGACCGCGATCCTGACCGCCGGCATTGCCGTGGTCGGTTCGAACTCGCTGGTGCTGAGCCCGATCCTGGGCGATGTCGCCCAGGCGATGGCGACGACGCCGGTCGCGGTGTCACGCGCCATCGCCGCCTATGGCGGGGCGACGGCGCTGTCGGCCTTCCTGCTGGCACCGCAGATCGACCGCATCGGCCCGCGCCGGGCACTGGGCGCCGGCATGGCCGGGCTGGTGGTGGCGATGCTGCTGTCGGCCATGGCGATGCATTGGGCGATGCTGACCGCAGCCCAGGCGCTGGCCGGGTTCGGCGCTGGCGTCATCCTGCCGTCGATCTACACCTTGGCCACCAGCATCGCCCCGGCCGGGCAGTCCTCGCGCGTGCTCGGCCGGGTGCTGACCGGCTGGTCGATCTCGATGGTGGCAGGCGTGCCGGTCGCCGCCGTGATCGCCGAAAGCCTGGGCTGGCGCGCGGTGTTCGTGCTGCTGGCCGGCCTCGCCGCGCTGGCCCTGCCCGGCATCGCCCGCCTGCCGGCGCAGGACGCCCAACAACAGGCGCCGCGACCCGGACCGGCGGCGCTGGTCGCCCCCCTCGCCTATCCCGGCGTGCCGGCTCTCTTGCTGATCTGCCTGGCCTACATGGCGGCATTCTACGGCGTCTATGCCTTCATCGGCGACCATGTCCGCGCCACGCTCGGCCTGTCCGCCGGCCGGGCCGGGCTGATCGTGCTGACCTACGGGCTGGGCTTTGGCGCCGCCAGCCTGGGCGACGGGCTGATCGACCGGCTGGGCCCGCGGCGGATCTTTCCGGTGATCTTCACGGTCGCGGCGGCGATCTACGCCCTGATGGTGCCGGCCGCGCATAGCTTCGCCGCCATCGCGGTGCTGACCGGGCTGTGGGGCTTCACCAACCATTTCGGCCTGAACATCCTGGTGCTGCTGCTGTCGCGGGCAAAGCCGGAGGCACGGGGCGCCGTGCTGGGCCTGAACAGCGCCGTCACCTATCTCGGCGTCCTGGTCGGCACTGGCCTGGCCGGGATCGGCTATGCCGGTGCGGGCTTCCCGCCCCTGGCGCTCGGCGCGGCGGCCGCCTGCCTCGCGGCGGCCCTGATCGCCGGCACGGTGCTGCGATCCCGCCGGGTCACGGGCCCTGCGGCGTCCTGACACCCCCGGGAAACCGGAAGCCCGCCCTTTCCGAACAGTGCCGGGATACCCATACTCCGGGATCTGACTGAGCGGGCACCGGATCCCGCAGATAGGACCAGGATGCCCAGGCTTGCGGGGTTGGCGACCGCCGTCCCCGATTACGTCATCACCCAGGCGGAGGCGCGTGAAGGTGCCCGCCGGGTCTTTTCAGCACGCCCCGCGCTGTTCGAGCGCATGGCGACGATCTACGAAGCCGCGGGCATCGAGACACGCCGATCCGCCGTTCCGCTGGATTGGTACTTCGAAAATCACGACTGGCATGATCGCAGCACCGTGTTCCTGGACGCGGCGCTGGACCTGCTGGAGACGGCGGCGCAGCGATGCCTGGACGAAGCCGGCATCGACGCCAGCCAGGTCGACGCCATCGTCACCATCTGTTCGACCGGCATCGCCACGCCCAGCCTGGACGCCCGGCTGATGGAACGCATGCCGTTCCGGCCGGACACGGTGCGGCTGCCGGTCTTCGGCCTGGGCTGCGCCGGCGGCGTGCTGGGCCTGGCCCGGGCCGCGACGATGTCGCGGGCCCTGAACGGAACCGTGCTGCTGCTGGTGGTGGAGCTGTGCGGCCCGACCTTCCGCCGCGGCGACCTGACCAAGAGCAACGTCGTCGCCACCGCGCTGTTCGGCGACGGCGCCGCCGCCGTGCTGATCCGGCCGGATGACGGCGTGCCGGCCCTGGGCGCGACCGGCGAGCATCGCTGGCCCGGCACGCTCGACGTCATGGGCTGGTCGGTCGAGACCGACGGCCTCGGCGTGATCTTCTCGCGCGACATTCCGACCCTGATCCGCAACGATCTGCGGCCGGCGGCGGAGGCGTTTCTCGGCCGCAACGGCCTGACCGTCGGCGACATCGACGGCTTCGTCTTCCATCCCGGCGGCACCAAGGTGGTCGAAGCCCTGCGCGACGCCTTCGAGCTGACCGACGCGGACATGGCGCCGGAGCGTTCGGTGCTGCGCCGCTACGGCAACATGTCGGCGGTGACGGTGCTGTTCGTGCTGGCGGAAAAGCGCCGGCAGATGGCGGGGCGCTGGATGCTGAGCGCCATGGGCCCCGGCTTCTGCGCCGGCTTCGCTTTGCTGGACTGCGGATGATCCTGGGTTGGGCGCAGATCGTGGCACTGCTGGTGGCGGTGCAGCGTCTGGCTGAGCTGGTCTATGCCCGCCGCAACGAATCCCGCCTGCGCGCCCGCGGTGCCGTCGAAAGCGGCGCCCGGCACTATCCGCTGTTCATCCTGCTGCATGGCGGCTGGCTGCTGGCGATCTTCCTGCTGGTGCCGGGCGACCGCGTGCCGTCCTGGCCATTGCTGGGGCTGTTCGTGCTGCTGCAGATCGGGCGGGTCTGGGTGGTGGCGACGCTGGGGCCGTACTGGACCACGCGGATCCTCAGCCTGCCCGGCGCGCCCCTGGTCCGCCGCGGACCGTTCCGCTGGGTGCGCCATCCCAACTATCTGATCGTCACGGCCGAGATCGCGGTGCTGCCCCTGGCCTTCGGCGCCTGGGGCATCGCCATCGTGTTCTCCGTCGCCAATGCGGCGCTGCTGTACCACCGCATCGGCGTCGAGCAGGAAGCGCTGGCCGAACGCAGTTGAGGGTTGGCTGAGACGGGTGGCCGCAGCCCACGAAGGGAACCGGCCGGCCCCGGCTCCGGTTTGCGTCAGGCAACAGCCGATCGGATGCCATGGCCGCCGCGACCGGACGGGCCGGCCCTCAGCCGCCCCGCTATTTCCCCAGCCTGACCGCGTTGCGCGGCGTCGCCGCCCTGTGCGTGATGCTGTTCCACTACACCGGCGGTGCCTTCCCGAACCTGCATGTGACCGACGCGACCTTCTTCGTCGGCAAGAGCTACGTCTTCGTCGACCTGTTCTTCGCCCTCAGCGGCTTCATCCTGATGCATGTCCATGGCCGGGCCCTGGCCGACCGGCCGGACGCGGCCTCGACCGGCGCCTTCCTGTGGGCCCGGTTCGCCCGGCTGTATCCGCTTCACTTCGTTGTCCTCAGCGGCTTCGTGCTGCTGGAGATTGCGCGCTTCGCGGTTGACCCGGCCGCGGCCTTCGGCGGCACCCACACCCTGGCGACGCTGCCGGCCAGCCTGCTGCTGCTGCAGGCCGGCGGCATCTACGGCACGCTGACCTGGAACGGCCCGTCCTGGTCGATCAGCGCCGAATGGATCGCCTGCCTGGCCTTTCCGCTGCTGGTGCCGCTGGTGGCGCGGCTGCGCCCTACCGCGCTGGCCATGCTCTATGTCGTCACCGTGCTCAGCCTCGCTTTGCTGTCCAGCGACAGCCGCGATCTCGATCTGACCTATGATTGGGGCGTGCCGCGCTGCCTGCTGGGCCTGATCGGCGGCATGGTGCTGTATCGCGGCTGGCAGCGCGGCCTTCCCAACTGGATCCGCAGCGACGTCGTGGCGGCGGGGACCATGGCGGCGATCGCCGCCGCCCTGCATTTCAACCTGCGCGGCGTGCTGGTGGTGCCGCTGTTCGGCCTGCTGATCCTGTCGCTTGCCGACAACCAGGGCCGGGTCAGCCGGATCCTGGCCTGGCGACCGCTGCTGGCGCTCGGCGAGATGTCCTACGCCCTCTACCTCGCCCAGGCACTGCTGATGGAATGGGTGTTCCTGGGCTGGCAGGCCGTCACCGGGCACAGCCTGCAGCAGGCCGGCTTCACGCCGCTGCAGTCGCTGGCCGTGATCGGGCTGCTGATCGTGGTGCTGCTGGCGATCGCGGCCCTGCTGCACCGCTGGATCGAGCGCCCGGCCCAACGCCGGCTGCGCCGTTTGGCTCCGCTGCGCCCGTTGCGCCCGGCTCTCGGCGGCCCGGGATAGATGGCTCTGGCGGCAAACCCCCGCGGGCCCTATCCTGGCAGGCCTCAAAAAGACGAGACGTGCCGTGCCCGCCAACGACACCCGCTCCCTCGACGGCATCGCCTTGCTGGCGGTCGCCGCCCCTTCGGTCCGCGCCGAGATCCTGAAGCAATGCCGCTGGCAGCGCTTCCAGGCGGAGGAGCAGATCATCGACCGCAACGACGACCCGGACCATGTCTATTTCCTGGTCGAGGGTCGGGTGCGGGTGGTGATCTATTCCGCGTCGGGCCGGGAAATCACCTTCGACGATCTGGAAACCGGCTCGATGTTCGGTGAGCTGTCCGGGCTGGACCGGGCGCCGCGTTCCGCCAATGTCATGGCCCTGACCGACGCGACCGTCGCCGTGCTGCCGACCGCCGCCTTCCGCGCCGCAGTGACCGAGCACCCGGCCCTGGCGCTGGCCACCATGATTCATCTGGTCGGCGTGCTGCGCCGTGCCAATGAGCGGATCATGGAGCTGAGCACGCTGGGCGCCAACAACCGGGTGCACGCCGAGATCCTGCGCCTGGCCCTTCACGGCGCGCAGCCGGACGGCACCGCGGTGATCCGGCCGATCCCGGTGCATTCAGACATCGCCAGCCGCGTCAGCACCACGCGCGAGACCGTGGCGCGGGTGCTGAGCGACCTCGCCCGCGCCCATCTCGTGGTCCGCGCGGTCGATCACCTGCACATCGCCAACCTGGAGCGCCTGGAGCGCCTGGTGGAGGATGTTCGTGGCGAGTGGTGATGGGGCGAGTGGTGATGGGGCGAGTGGTGACGGGGTGGCCGGCGTTGAGGGCCTGAACCCCTGGACCACGCTGAAGGTCAAGCCGGTCTACGAGAATCCCTGGATCAAGGTCGACGAGCACGACGTGCTGACCCCGGCCGGCACGCCGGGAATCTATGGCGTGGTCACCTACAAGAACCTGGCGGTCGGTGTCGTGCCGATCGACGACCGCGGCCACGTCACCCTGGTCGGGCAGTATCGCTATGCGCCGGGGCTGTACAGCTGGGAGATCCCGGAGGGCGGCGGCGACCCGCAGGTGTCGCCGATGCTGTCGGCCGAGCGCGAGCTGCGCGAAGAGACCGGGCTGGAGGCGGCGCACTGGCATCCGCTGCTGACCATGCATCTGTCGAACAGCGTCTCGACCGAGATCGCCCATCTGTTCGTCGCCTATGGCCTGACCCAGGGTGAGGCGGCGCCGGAGGAGACCGAGGATCTGGCCCTGCGCAGCGTGTCCCTGGCCGAGGCCTTCGCCATGGTCGGCGACGGCCGCATCACCGATTCCCTGACCGTCGGCGCGCTGCTGCGGCTGCAGGTGATGCTGTTGACCGGCACCCTGCCGCCCGGCCTGGCCGAGATCCTGCACCGGACGGATGTGACCGCCCGTTGAAGCGCGTCCTGTTCGTCTGCGGCCGCAATCTCCAGCGCAGCCCAACCGCGGAAGCGATCTTCGCCGACCATCCCGGGGTCGAGACCGCCTCGGCCGGGCTGAACCCCGACGCCGAGGAGCCGCTCTCCTCCGAGCTGGTCGAATGGGCGGATCTGATCTTCGTCATGGAGAAATCGCAGCGAGCCAAGCTCGCCAGCCGCTTCCGCGGCTCGCTGAAGCATGCCCGCGTGATCTGCCTCGACATCCCCGACCGGTTCGAGGCGATGGACCCCGAACTGGTGCGCCTGCTGCAGGCCAAGGTCACGCCGCTGCTGGGTTAGCCCAGCCTCACCACGCCCGGC
>NZ_JBYRFX010000848.1:0-6945 GCF_057815775.1 Inquilinus sp. | reverse complement strand
TCCAGCACATGGCCGTCATCGTCGCACCAGGCGGTGTATTGCACCCGGCCGGGGCTGAGCTTCGACATGTCGCGCAATGTCAGCCGGTCGAGGAAGGCCTCTGCCTCCGGCCCGGCGATGCGGTATTTCACCATCGGCGTCAGGTCGAACAGCGACGCCGCGTTGCGGATGGCGAAGTATTCCTGCTCCGCGTCGCGGATGGTGTGGGCGGAGACATAGCCGCCCCAGTTGCTCCAGTCCTCGGCCTGCATCAGCGCGGCGATGCGCGGATGGAACGGCGTCTGCAGCAGCGGCTTGCGGAAGTGGTCGCGGGGCAGGGGGCTGCGCATGTCAGGGGCCTCCCGCCAGGATGCGCCGCGCGGCGTTCAGGCCGGCGGCGCCCATGATGCCGCCGCCGGGATGGCTGCCGGCGCCACACAGGAACAGGCCGGGCACCGGGGTCGCATATTGGCCGGCGCCATGCACCGGGCGCAGCATCAGCAGTTGGTCGATTGCCAGCTCGCCATGGTGCCAATGGCCGCCGGGCATGCGGTAGCGCGCCTCCAGGTCGGCCGGGGTCAGCAGCTCCGCCGCCTGCACCCGGGCCGACAGGCCGGGCCAGTGCCGTTCCAGCACTGCCAGGATGCTGTCGCGAAAGGCCGGCCCGCCGCTGTCCCAGCCGGTGCGCAGCTCTGCCGGGGCGTATTGCGCCACGATCGACATCACATGCTGGCCCGGTGGGGCGCAGTCGGGGTCGGTCAGCGACGGGATCACCATCTCCAGCACCGGCTCGGGCGAGGCCTCGCCATATTTCGCCGGGTTGAAGGCGGCCTCGACCGCATCGACGCCGGGCGCGATCACCAGCCGTCCGGCCAGCAGCGCCGGATCCAGCCCGGGCAGCTCCGGCAGCCCGTCCAGCGCCAAGTGCAGCTTGGCGGCAATGCCGCGCATGCGGATGTGCTTGATGCGGCGGACGAAGCCGGTGTCCAGCGCCCGCGGGCCGAGCAGGTCGAGGAAGGTGGTGCGCGGGTTGGCGCCGGACACGACGATCGGCGCCCGGATCTCCGCCCCATCCGCCAGGGCCAGGCCGACGGCACGGTCGCCTTCGACCAGGATGCGCGCGACCGGGGCGTTCACACGGATCTCGACTCCGGCGGCCCGGGCGGCGCCGGCGATGGCGGCGGCGACCGCACCCATGCCGCCCTTCGGCAGGGCCAGCGCCGCCGGCACGCCGTCGGCCTCGCCGGCCAGGCGGTGGAACAGCGACATCAGCGAGGTCGGCGACCGCGGGCCGAGATGGGTGCCCAGCACCGCGTCGAAGGCCACGGCGCCCATCAGGCGCGAATCCGACAGCTCCTCCTCCAGTACATCGGCGACATCCATCAGCACCATGCGCAGGAATTCGCGCATCTCGTCGCGGCCCAGCCGGCGGATCGCCCAGCCGAGCTTGCCGAGGGTCAGGGCATCGCCGCGTCCTCCCCCACGCAGCCGGGGCGGTGTCCGGGTCAGGAACGGGCGCAGCGTGCCGGCGAAGCGCAGCAGCTTGCCCCGCAGCGATGCCCAGGCCGCCGCCTCATCCGGCGCGATGTCGCCAGACAGGCGTTCGCCGAACGCACCGTGCAGGGTGAGGTGCCGGCCATCCGCGGCCAGCGCCGTGGTCGGCAGGTTGGCTGCCGCGAGGGCTAGGCCGTGGCGCTTCAGCGCCAACGCCTGGATCACCTCGGGGTGCAGATGGTTCAGCACATGGGCGACATGGGACACGCGGAAGCCGGGGGCAAACTCCACCGTCCGGGCCGCGCCGCCGATCTCCCCGGCCGCTTCCAGCAGCACCACTTTGCGGCCCTTGCGGGCCAGCAGCGCGGCGCAGACCAGGCCGTTGTGGCCGCCGCCGATGACGAGGACGTCACAGGACGGCATAGGCGTCGCTCATGGTCGCCGGCTTGCGCTTGAGGTCGCGCAGGATCTCGGACGCCGCATTGCGGCCCGGCGCGCCCATCACCCCGCCGCCCGGATGGGTGGACGATCCACACATGTAGAGGCCGGCGACCGGCGACCGGTACTGGGCATAGCCGGGCACCGGCCGGTTGAACAGGATCTGGTCGAAGGTCAGCTCACCCTGGAAGATGTTGCCTTCGGTCAGCCCGACCTCGGCTTCCAGTTCGCGCGGGGTGCGGATCTCGGCATGCAGGATCAGGTCGCGGAAGCCGGGCGAGTATTCGGCGATCTGGTCGATCACGGTCTTGCCGAAGGCATCGCGGTCGGCATCGGTCCAGTCGCGGCCCTCGACCTTGGGCGGGCAGTATTGGACGAAGCAGCTCATGAAATGCTGGCCCGGCGGCGCCATGGTGGGGTCGAGCGTGGTCGGGATCATCATGTCGAGGAAGGGATCGGCCGACCAGCGACCGGCCTTCCAGTCGTCATAGCCGCGCTCCATCCGCTCGACGCTGTCGGTGAAATGCATGTCGCCGCGCAGGCAGGGAGACCCCTCCGGCAGGGCCGGGAAGCGGGGCAGGGCGCCCAGCGCGATGTTCACCTTGCCGGAGGAGCCGCGGATCTTGAAGCCGCGCACGCGTTTGGTGAAAACCGTGGGCAGCTCCGCCTCGTCAACCAGCGTCAGGAAAGTGCGCTTGACGTCGAGGTTGGAAACGACGCGCCGGGCGCGGATCTCCTCGCCCCCCGCCAGCACCACGCCCGCGGCGCGGCCGTTCTCGACCAGGATGCGCTCCACCGCCGCGCCGGTGCGGATCTCGCCCTTCGCCCCGCGCAGTGACCCGGCCATCGCCTGGGTGATGGCGCCCATGCCGCCGCGGGCGAAGCCCCAGGCCCCGGTGGCGCCGTCGACATCGCCCATATAGTGGTGCAGCAGCACATAGGCCGATCCGGGCGAATACGGGCCCAGGGCCGTGCCGATGATGCCGGACAGGGCGAAGCCGGCCTTCACCACAGGGTTCTCGAAATACTCGTCCAGGTATTCGGCGATGCTCATGGTCCAGAACCGGACGGTGTCCGCCATCTCGGTCTCGGTCAGGTCGTGGAACTTGCGGCCGAGATACAGCAGCTCCTGCAGGTCGCGCGGCCGCAGCGAGGTCGGGTCAGGCGGCGTGCGCAGCAGCAGCGGTCGGATGAAGCGGCATTGCCGCGTGACATCGGCCGAATAGCGGTCATAGGCCTCGGCGTCGCGCAGCGAGAAGCGCTGGATCTCGCGCCGGTTCGCATCGTGCTGGCGGTAGGTCGCCAGCGCGTCGCCGTCGCGGGTGAACACGGCGCCGCCCTCATAGGGGATGACCTGCAACCCGTGCCGCGGCAGGTCCAGGTCGCGCATGATCTCCGGCCGCAGCAGGCTGCAGACATAGGAGCAGTTGGAATAGAGGATGCCGGGGTGCAGCGACCGGCTGACCGCGGCGCCGCCGACCCAGTCGTTCTTCTCGACCACCAGCACCTCCAGCCCGGCGCGGGCGAGGTAGCAGGCGGCGACCAGGCCGTTGTGCCCGGCCCCGACGATGAGGGCATCCCAAGTCTTCATGGCCTCCGTCCCCTTCCGGTGCCGCGGTCAGTGTGACACGGCGCGCTTCGCCGCGTCGCCGCCCGTCTCCAGGGTGCGGTCGACGGCGCGTTCGAAGCCGGCCAGGGTCTCGGCCAGGCAGGCATCGTCATGCGCCTCGCAGATGAACCAGGGTTCGCGCGAATCCGGTTCGCACAGCACGCCCTCCTCATGCAGCTCCCGCGCCAGCGCGTCGTAGAAGCTGTAGTCGGACCGCTTCCAGTCGCGATAGTCGCGCGGCGGCGTCGCGGCGAAGAACAGCCCGCCCATCGACGGGTGGCCGGCGAAGGAATGGACCACGCCGCGCGCGTCCAGGATGCGCTTCATCCCGGCCTGCAGCCTGCGGCCATAGGCGGCGATGGTCTCCAGCGCCGCGGTCTCGTCCAGGATCTCGAGCGTCTTCTCGGCCGCGGCCAGCGCCACGGAATGGGCGGTGTAGGTGCCGCCATGGGCGACGCCGTTGCCATAGCGGCGCATGATGTCCTCGCGCCCGCCGATGGCGGAGATCGGATAGCCGTTGCCCATCGCCTTGGCCACGGTGGTGATGTCGGCGGTCACGCCCATCAGCTCCTGCGTGCCGCCGCGGGCGACGCGGAAGCCGGACTTCACCTCGTCGATGATCAGCAGCACGCCGTAGCGGTCGCACAGCTCGCGCACGGCGCGGACGTAGGCGATATCGGCGGTGATGCCACAGCAATTGCCCATGATCGGTTCGATCAGCATCGCCGCGATCTCATGCGACTTGCGGCGCAGCAGGTCTTCCAGCCGGTTGGCGTCGTTCATCGGCGTCAGATGCACCAGCGGCCGCACCGCCTGCGGCACGCCGCTGGAATAGGAGATGACGGTCGGCTCCTGGTCGGTCTTCGACGGGTCCCACTCCTCCAGCGAGACCAGCCACATCGCGGCATCGAACAGGCCGTGATAGCTGCCCTCGACCAGCACGTAGGAATCCTTGCCGGTGTAGGCGCGGGCCAGGCGCAGCGCCGCCATGACCGCCTCGGTGCCGGAGTTGGAGAAGCGCACCAGCTCGGCCGCCGGCATCATCTTGGCGATGCGCTCGGCCACGGTGAATTCGCGCTCGGTCGACAGGCCGAACACGCCGCCGACCTCCATGCCCTGGCGCGCCGCCTCATCCACCCGCGGGTCGGCATAGCCCAGGATGGCGGGGCCGTAGCCGAGCCGGTAGTCGATGTAAGGATTGTCGTCGAGATCCCAGATCCGGCCGCCCTGGCCGCGCTTGATGTAGATCGTCCGGTCGTCGCCCCAGTAGCGGAAATTGGAGGCGACGCCGAGGGGCAGGCGGGTCGACGCCCGACGGAATTGCGCGTTGCTGCGCGCCAGGCTGCGGGTCATGGCCGCGATCCTCTTGTCTCGTTGGTCCGGCGGTTCTCCGGCCTCGATTTCGAGACTTAGGATGGCATGGTGTCTCGGATCCTGTCCAGGTTGTTGAATGAACGTTCAATTAGAAGCTTGCTGGATATTCATTCAATATCTTGTTGGATGGCACGGCCGGTGTTACCGTTTTGGTGACTTTGCACTTGGGGGTGCCGATGGCCGAGGGCCAGGCCGCGCGCAGGCTGAACGGGGGGCGGCGGCAGTCGAAAGAGCTGCGGCGGCAGGAGCTGATCGAGGCGACGATCGACGCCATCGCCAAGCGCGGCTACGAGGAAACCACCATGGCCGTGGTCGCCGACGGCGCCGGCCTGTCGCGCGGCATCGTCAACTTCCATTTCGAGAGCAAGGAAAAGCTGCTCGTCGAGACGCTGCGCTACCTCTCGGACGAATACCGCGCCCATTGGCGCCGCGCGCTGCACGAGGCCGGGCCGACCCCGGCGGAAAAGCTGTGGGCGCTGGTGCTGGCCGATTTCGACCGGAAGATCTGCAACCCGCGCAAGATCGCCGCCTGGTGTGCCTTCTGGGGCGAAGCCAAGACCCGGCCGCATTACCGCGCTTTGTGCAGCGCCAACGACCAGGACTACCACCTGACCCTGCTGAACCTGTGCCGCGACCTGGTGGCGGACGGCCAGTCGCCGCTGCTGCTCGCCCGTAGCCTGAATGGGCTTCTGGAAGGGCTGTGGCTGCATGTGATGATGGGGCCGAAGGAATTCGGCCGCGAGGATGGCCGCGCCTGTGTCGTGGAGATGATGGCCTCGGTCTTCCCCCGGCACTTCACCCGGGATGGCCCGATCCCGGGTGCCGAGGCCGCCGCGCCATGAGCTTCACCCTCCCCGACAGCGCCCGCGGCTGGCAGGACAGGATCCGCCGCTTCGTCGACGCGGAGCTGATCCCATGGGAGGTGGAGGCGGAAATGAATGGGGGCGAGATCCCACCCGACATCGCCGCCCGGCATGAACGGCTGGCGCTGGATCTCGGCCTGTCACGGATCGACGCGCCGAAGGCCCATGGCGGGCTGGGCCTGCCGATCCTCGACCAGGTGGCGATCGCGGAACAGACCGGGCGGGTCACCAACGCCCTGGCCTGGTGCTGCGGCGAAGCGCAGTCCTGGATGTTCGAGGCCTGCTCGCCCGACCAGATCGACCGCTTCATCCTGCCGCTGATGCGCGGCGAAAAGCACATCTGCACCGCCGTCACCGAGGCCAGTGCGGGGTCCGATGTCGACGACATCGCCACCACCGCCCGGCGCGACGGCGACCATTACGTCATCGACGGCGAGAAATGGCACGTCACCAGCGCCAATTTGGCCGACACGGTGATTGTCCAGGCCAAGATCCAGGGCGGCGTGGCCGACGGCAGCCACGCCCTGTTCTTCGTCGGCCTGCCGGCTGTGGGGTTGAGCACGGTGCGCACCCCCGCCTACACCCACACCTACCGGCATCATCACCCGATCCTGCGCTTCGACGGCGTGCGCGTGCCGGCGGCCGACCGGATCGGCGCGGAAGGGCAGGGCATGGGCTTCATCCACGCCTGGTTCCGGCGCGAGCGGCTGATGATCGCGGCGCGCTGCTGCGGCGCCGCCGAACGGCTGATCGAGGTGGCGACCGAATTCGCCGCCGGCCGGGCGATCGGCGGCGCGCCGATGGCGCGGTTCCAGCTGGTGCAGGCGATGCTGGCCGACAGCCTGGCCGAGCTGCATGCGGCGCGGCTGGTGACCTATGAGGCGGCGGAGGCGCATGACCGCGGCCTCGACGTCAAGGCGCTGCACGCCCGCTGCTCGATCGCCAAGCTGCTGGCGTCGGAGATGGCGGGCCGCGTCGCCGACCGGGCGGTGCAGATCTTCGGCGGTCGCGGCTACATGCGCGAGAATGTGGCGGAGCGGTTCAGCCGCGAATTGCGGGTCGACCGCATCTGGGAAGGCACCAGCGAGATCCAGCGCCTGATCATCGCCGGCAGCCTGCTGAAGCGGGGTTTGGCCGGCACGATCGGACCTTAGGAATTCGGTAAAGAATCCGCTGGAGAAATCCGGC
>NZ_JBYRFX010000847.1:0-9817 GCF_057815775.1 Inquilinus sp. | reverse complement strand
ATCCAGCTTGTCCGACTCCGACGGCGTGGCCTGCTGCTGCACGGCCAGCCGTTTGGCGCGCATGTCGATCTCGACCGTCTCGCGCAGCATGTTCAGCGCCCACCCCGTCCACTTCAGGTCGGGATCGCTCGGCCGGGCCTCATCAGGCCTTGTCTCGTCGGAATCGGATTGCGGGCTGTCCATGGAACGTATCATGAACATGATTCATCGAATGGCGCAATGAACACTTCGTTTAGTGGCAGCACAGGCCGGGATCCTGCCCCCATCCGATCGACCGCCGCTATTCGCCCAGGATCTGCCGGGCGAGCTTATCGAGGTCTTCGAACTGCTCATCCGGGGTCGGGTGGGTGGCCAGCCGCTTCAGTTCCAGCCGCAGCAGCGCCGTCAGTTTGGCGCAATGAACACTGAGTGTGCTGCGGATCAGGCACTGGCACCTTGCTTCCGCTTGAGCAATCGGAGGCTGTCGACAGGACGTGGCGAATCCTGGCTTTCCGGCGTAATTTTTATCTGGCGTTGCCTGCAATTCGGCCAGCCCGGCACGGATGATGCTGTTGCGTGCTCACGGCTATTGAGAAAAAGATGAAGCCTATGTTCAGTCGATCCTACATGAATGATCTCTTTGTGGCCCAAAACTACGATGGCTTGGTCCAACTATCATCGCTCTTGTCGGGAACGGCAGTGTTCCAGATGGAGGCGGCTGACTATTGCTTTCCTCGGCCACTTTTTCTGTTCGTTGAAAGCCTGGGTTGGTTTGCGCAGTCTGTACGGTCGGGGGCTTGGACGTATTTTGAAGCCACACCCGTCCCGCGACAGCAGGCGATGCGGAGCGCTCTTGTTGCCGATGCTCCGGAAGGATTCGCCCGAGAATACACCATTGGAATCAACGAATGGAAAGATTCATCCAAGATGAAGGCGTTGGACAGATGGATGGTGGATCATGATGTTGAAAACAACCAGTGGCTTTGGATTTTGGCGACTGCCAACCGCCCTGCCATCGACACTCTGTTGTCTTATTAGATTGTAATGATATTGTGCAGTATGGTGCTTCCCGCTGCAGTCAATTCAACGATGTGGTTGCGCGATCCTCGCCTGATCAAACGACGGTTGCCATTTATTTCCGTCCGAACAATCGGCGCTATTTGTCCAGGATCTGCCGGGCGAGCTTATCGAGGTCTTCGAACCGCTCATCCGGGGTCGGGTGGGCGGCCAGCCGCTCCAGCTCCGGCCGCAGCAGCGCCGTCAGTTCGGCGGATTCGGCGACGACCGTGCTCAGGATCCAAAACTTCCAGGTCTCGTCATCGGTTTCGAGGATGCGCCTGATCTCGGGTGCCAGCGGCGCGCCGATGCTCGCCAGGAAGGGGTGGAGCTCCTGGGCCACAGGCCAGTTCACGTCCTGCATCCACTCCAGCAGGCGGGGAATGATCGAGGCGACCGCCGGATATCCCAGGGCCACGATGGCCCGGACACTCTCCGTGTCCAGCTTGTCGGTCGGCACCAGGGCCGCCAGGTCGGGGGGCATGGTTCCTCCTGCCTCTCTCGGATGGGATCTCGCATGCCACGAATATCATGCTCTCCATATGGCTTCCCACGGCGACAGGGTGGCTGGATGCCATGATTTGGCCCCGCCTACTGGCTATATCGGAACAAATTCCTTGTTGTTTCGTTGTGGCAACGATCTTATGTCAGCGACCCCATCGTGACAGGCTTTTCACCCACCATGGCGGATGAACGCACCCTCAGCACCCTGATCGGCCGGGTCTATGATGCCGCCGCCGGCGACGAGGACTGGACGACGCTGGTCGAAGGGATGACCCGGGCCGTCGGCGGCACGGCCGCCGTGCTGCGGTGGCTCGACCGGCCGGCGGAAACGGCTGTTACCCTCAACATCGACCCCGCCGCCCATCAGGCCTACGACACCTACTACCACACCGTCGACCCGGTCTGGCCGAAGCTGCGCCAGCTGCCGCCCGGGTCGTTCGTCGACGATTGCGCGCTGGTGCCGGAAGCATCGCTGGAGCGCAGCGAGATCTACAGCGACCTCTACCGCCCGAACGATCTCTGGTTCTGCCTGTCCTGGTACGCCCTGGACCTCGCCGCCCAGCCGGTCTGCCTGGCGATCTACCGGCCCCGCCAGCACCCGCTGTATGAGGCGGAGGAGCTGCGCCTGCTGCGGGCCGTCGCCCCGCATCTCGACCGTGCCGTCAAGATCGAAGGCCGCCTTGCGGCCATCGCCGCCGGGCGCCGGGCGCTACGGCCGATGCCGCCGGCCGGGCGCCCCGAATTAAGCCAGCGCGAGCGCGATTGCCTGGCCTGGATCGCCCATGGCGCGTCGAGCAAGAACATCGCCCGCCAGCTGGCGCTGTCGGCCTACACCGTCAACGAATACATCGGCTCGGCGATGCGGAAGCTGCAAGCCTCCAGCCGCACCGAGGCCGTGGCCACCGCCCTCTCGCTCGGGCTGATCAGCCTCTGATCGTTGGGGGGGTAGGGATCGCGGCCAATGTCACCGGCTGCGTGCGACGGTCTTCCAGGAGCTGCCTGATATCCTCGCAGTCGCAACCCGGTAAGCGCCGCCCGACGGTGCGTTCGCGACGACGGCCGGGTTGGAAGATGTCCGTTGTCGAGGCGGCGATGCAATGGCCGGAGATGGTCCCCTTCGGCTGAGCCGGGGACGAAGGTGACACGAGTTCAGGCCGCAGTGCCACACGGTTGGCTGTTCGGGCACCTCTTGCTGTCGGAGATGCGCCCTCGATCAACTCCGCATAGAATGCCGATGCCGGATGCGTAAGGCAGGGATCATGCTATGACCCATGGACCGTCAGCTGCGTACAAGTTGCCATTCCTGCGGACCTTCGGAGCCCCGGTCGGTGCAATCCTCGAATACGCAGGGATGGCAAAGTGGCTCTATCACGATCCTTCGACGGGAGAGGTCCGGTCCTTTTTCGACAGCCAGCCGAACAGCTATGCGCGAGACACCGGCGGCATGAAAGGCACTCGTTGGAAGATTGCTAATGTCGAATTGGAAGGGCCTGAGATGTACGTGGTGACGCTCAATCCCGCTTAGAGCAATCCAAAGGCGACGCTCGAACGCCAGCCAAAGCTCTTGCTACGATCGCTTTTCTCACTCCCTTTTCCGCGACGGGAGGGGATCGGAAGCAAAGCCGACCCCAGGACGGGCTGGCCCCTCACGCCACCATCTCGGCCCGGCCCAGCGTCTCGATCTCGATGACGACGTTTGCGCCCGGGGCCAGCCATTGGGTCTGCACCAAGCTGCCCAGCAGCACGATCTCGCCGGCACGCAGGCCCTGGCCGCGGCGGGCCAGGGTGCCGGCCAGCCAGGCCAGCGCCGCCAGCGGATGGCCCAGCACGTCGCGTCCGTGGCCGCGCCCGGCCTCGACCCCGTCGACCAGCATCCGGCCGGACAGCGCCGCCAAGTCCAGGCCGCGCCAGTCGGTCACCGGCGCCCCCAGCACGCAGCCGGCCTGGAAGAAATCATCGGCCAGCAGCGTTGGCGCGCCCAGGGCGGCGAAATCGGCATAGCGGTCGTCGACCACCTCGATCGCCGGCAGCACCGCCTCGACTGCATCCGCCAGCGCGTCGCGGCTGTGGTCGCCCTGGAGGAGGATTTGGGGCGGCAGGTCGCGGCCGATCCGCACCGCGATCTCGCATTCGGCGCCGATGCGGCGACGCGCCGCCGCCGGGAAATGGCCGGGGCTGGTCTGGACATTGGCCTGGAAAATGCCGCCCTCGCAGGGCTCGGGGATGGCCAGGAAGCGCTGCATCACCGGCGTGGTGCAGCCGATCTTCCAGCCGGCCCGCGGCCCCAGCCCGGCGGCGGACAGGCGGTCATGCACCGCATCCTGCAGCCGGCGGGCCGCCGCCATGTCGGCCGGTCGCAGCGCATTGGGCAGGCCGGAGACGGCGCCGGGCCGCAGCCGGCTGGTCGCGAGGAGATCGGCAGCGGACGGCTCCGGAACAGCCATTGCGCTCTCCATTGGTAGGATGTGTATCCTCTGCTACCTTCATTCGTCGGACAAGAGGATCGGGCCATGGCCGGAGTTCTGCTCGTCACCGGTGCCGGGCGTGGAATCGGCGCCGCCATCGCCCGCCTGGGCGCGGCCCGCGGCTGGCGCGTCGCGGTGAATTACAGCCGCTCGGCCGATGCGGCGGACCGGCTGGTGGCCGAGATCGCGGCGGCGGGCGGCCAGGCCGCATCCTTCGCCGCCGATGTCGCCGACAGCGCCGCCGTCACCGCCATGTTCGCCGCGATCGACGATCGCTTTGGTCCGGTCACGGCGCTGGTCAACAATGCCGGGGTGATCGGGCCGGTGGCACGGATCGAGGCGCTGGACGACCCGCAGGCGCTGGCTGCGGTCTATGCCGTCAATGTGTTCGGCGTGTTCCATTGCTGCCGCGAGGCGATCCGGCGGATGTCGCGTCGCCGCGGCGGGCCGGGCGGGGCCATCGTCAACATCTCCTCGGTCGCGGCGCGCCATGGCGGGCTGGCGGGAGAGGTGGCCTATGCCTCGTCCAAGGGCGCCATCGACAGCTTCACCACGGGGCTGGCGCGGGAGGTCGCGCCGGACGGCATCCGCGTCGTCGGCCTGCGCCCCGGCCTGACCGACACCGACATCAATGACGGCCATGAGGGCGGCAAAGCGGTGCTCGGCGTGATCGCGCCGACCATCCCGCTCGGCCGCATCGGCCGGCCGGAGGAGATCGCCGCGGCGGTGTTGTTCCTGCTGTCGGACGAAGCCTCCTACATGACCGCCACCACCATCGACGTATCCGGCGGACGGTGATCTAGAACACCGAACCGGCAAACCATTGCAACGCGGGAGAAAACGGCGACAATGGCGCAGGATCCAAAGAAGGTCGACGACCGCGGCATGAAAAAAAACGGCTATCCCTCCGCCGGCCTGCACGGCCGGGTCGTCCACGACATCGGTGCCCGGATCGTCTCCGACCAGATCCCGCCCGGTGACACACTGCCCAGCGAAGGCGAGTTGGCCGAAACCTATGGCGCCAGCCGGTCGGCGATCCGCGAGGCGGTCAAGGTGCTGGCGGCCAAGGGGCTGGTGGAACCGCGCCGCCGCTCCGGCACCCGGGTCCGGCCGCGCGACGCCTGGAACCTGCTCTACCCCGACATCCTCGGCTGGCATTCGCCCGAGGCGCTGATCCCCAGCTTCCGGCGCGACCTGGTCGAACTGCGCTGGGCGATCGAGCCGGCGGCGGCGGAGCTGGCGGCCCGGCGGTCGCAGCCCGAGGACCGCGCCGCGATCCTGGAGGCGCTGAGCGAGATGGAGCAGGCGGGCGAGGACCCGAACGGCTTCTACAGCGCCGATGTCCGCTTCCACCTCGCGGTCTTCGCCGCCAGCCGCAACGTGCTGATCGAACGGCTCAGCACCATCCTCGGCCCGTTGCTGACCATGAGCTTCCAGGCCCAGGCGCGGCGCAACCGGGCGTTCCCCCTGGCGGTGGGCGACCACCGTGCGGTGTATGAGGGGATCGCGTCCGGCGACGCCCGGGCGGCGCGCAAGGCGATGCAGTTCATCATGAACCAGAGCGCGCGCGAGCTGGAGGCGGCAAGCCCCGAGACCGCGCTGGCCGCCGGAGCCGACGTCCCGAACTAAGGGCATCGGTCATGGCGGCGCCGGCCATGCTGGCGCCGGGTTGTCAGCGCCGCCATCCTCCGCGACAATCGAAGGGCCGGGCGTGGTGGGAGAGCCGCGTCCGAGCCACAGAAACGTCCCGAAGGGAGGACCACCGATGACGCAGCCCCGCCGGCTCCGGCGCCGCTTCCTGCTTGCCGGCCTGACCACGGCCCTGGCGCTCTGCGCCGGCCTCGCGCCCGCCGCCGACAGCTATCCGTCGCGCCCGGTCACCCTGGTGGTGCCGTTCGCCGCCGGCGGGTCGACCGACCTGATTGCCCGCATCATCGCCGAGAAGATGACGGAAGACCTCGGCCAGACCGTGATCGTCGAGAACAAGGCCGGGGCCGGGGGCAACATCGGCGCCGCCGCCGTCGCCACCGCCGACCCCGACGGCTACACCATCCTGATGGGCACGATCGCGACCCACGCGCTCAACCCCGCGATCATGAAGGACATGCCCTACGACCCGGTGAAGGACTTCGCGCCGATCTCGCTGCTGGTGCTGGTGCCCAACGTGCTGGAGGTCAACCCGGAGCTGCCGGTCAAGTCGGTGCAGGAGCTGATCGCGCTGCTGAAGTCCAAGCCCGGCGAATACAGCTACGCCTCCTCCGGCATCGGCACGCCGCTGCACCTGTCGGGCGAGCTGTTCAAGAGCCTTGCCGGGGTCGACATGGTGCATATCCCCTATCGCGGCGCCGGACCGGCGCTGAACGACGTGGTGGCGGGCCAGGTGCCGATCATGTTCGACAACCTGCCGTCCTCGACCCAGTTCATCAAGGCGGGCACGCTGCGGGCGCTGGCCGTCACCACCAAGACCCGCTCCGCCAGCTTCCCCGACCTGCCGACGATGGAGGAGGCAGGGGTGCCGGGCTATGAGACCTACACCTGGAATGCCCTGTTCGCCCCGGCCGGCACGCCGCAGGCGGTGGTCGACCGGCTGAACGCCTCGGCGGTCAAGGCGGTGAAGGACCCGGGCCTGCAGCCGCGCCTGGCCGATCTCAGCGCCACCGTGGTCGGCTCCACGGCCGACGAGCTCGGCCAGCATGTCGTGCTCGAACTCGCGCGGTGGGCGCCGATCGTCAAGGCTTCCGGCGCCGACCAACAGTGACCTGACAGGAGTTCGCCGATGTCGTTCGAGACCCGCCGGCTCGGCCGGACCGATGTGGCCGTGACCACCCTCGGCTTCGGCAGCGCCGCCCTCGGCGAACTCTTCGTCAAGGTGCCGGAACCCCAGGCCCATGCCACGCTGCAGGCGGCCTGGGATGCCGGCATCCGCTATTTCGACACCGCCCCCTGGTACGGGCTGGGCCTGGCCGAACACCGGCTGGGCAGCTTCCTGCACGGCCAGGAGCGCGGCGAGTTCCGGGTTTCGACCAAGGTCGGGCGCTGGCTGCGGCCGTCGCCGAAGCCGGAAAGCTACCACTCCGACAAATGGGCCGGCGGCCTGCCCTTCGATGTCGTCTTCGACTATGGCTATGACGGCATCATGCGGGCGATGGAGCAGATCTGGATGCGGCTGACCCTGCCGCGGATCGACCTGCTGCTGATCCACGACCTCGACCTGCCGCACCACAAGACCGAGGGCCGGGTGCGGGCGCATCTCGACCAGCTGTCGTCGTCGGGCTGGCGGGCGCTGGAGCAGCTGAAATCCGCCGGCATCATCGGTGCGGTCGGTGCCGGCATCAACGTCAACGGCATGATCCCGCGGCTGCTGGATGCCGCCGACCTCGACGCCTTCCTGGTGGCGATGCCCTACACTCTGATGGACCAGGCGCCGCTGGCCGAGGAGTTCCCGCTGTGCGAACGCCATGGTGCGGGCATCGTCATCGGCGGCGTCTTCGCCTCCGGCCTGCTCGCCACCGGCCCGGTCGCCGGCGCCAAGTACAATTACCGCGACGCGACGGCGGAGGAGCTGGAGCGCTGCCGCCGGATCGAGCGGGTCTGCGCCGCGCACGACGTGCCGCTGGCCGCGGCGGCGCTGCAATTCCCGCTCGGCCACCCGATCGTCGCCGCGGTCATCCCCGGGGCGCTGTCGCCCGACCAAGTGGTGCGCAACGTCGAGAATTTCCGCTACCCGATCCCCGCCGGGCTGTGGTCGGATCTGAAATCGGAAAATCTGATTCGCACCGACGCGCCGACACCCTGATGGACCGGCCGTGAGCCGGGAAGGGTGTTTTGCCATGCGTGTAGCGTCGATCGGCGAGTGCATGATCGAGATTGCGGTGAAGTCCGGCGGCGATGCCCAGCTCGCCAGCGGCGGCGACACGTTGAACACCGCGGTCTATCTCGCCCGCCAGGGCGTCGCCGTCGACTATGCCACCGCGCTGGGCGACGACCCGTATAGCGACGAGATGCTGGCGCGCTGGCAGGCCGAAGGGGTCGGCACCGGTCTGGTGCCGCGCCTGCCCGGCCGGGTGCCCGGCCTCTACATGATCCGCACCGACGACAAGGGCGAGCGCAGCTTCCACTACTGGCGCGACCGGGCGCCGGCGCGCGAGCTGTTCGAGCTGCCCGATGCCGCCGGCCTGGCGCAGACGCTGGCCGGCTACGACCTGCTCTACTTCTCGGGCATCACCCTGTCGCTGTACAGCGACCGCGGCCGCGACGCCTTCCATGCGGTGCTCAGCGCCGCCCGGACCAAGGGCGCGCGCATCGTCTTCGACGGCAATTACCGGCCGCGCGGCTGGCCGGACAAGGCCCGGGCGCAGGCGGTGTTCGCACGCTTCCTCGCTTTGGCCACCCACGCCCTGCCGACCTTCGACGACGAACAGGCGCTGTTCGGCGATGCCGACCCGCAGGCGACGATCGCCCGGCTGCAGGGCTATGGCGTCGGCGAGATCGTGGTGAAATGCGGCAGCGAGGGCTGCCATATCGCCGTGGACGGCGACACCGTGACGGTCCCGGTGCCGGCGGTGGTGACGCCGGTCGACACGACGGCGGCGGGCGACAGCTTCAACGCCGGCTACCTCGCCGGCCGCTTCGCCGGGCTGGACCCGGCCGCGGCGGCGCAGCGCGGCCACCGCCTGGCCGCCGTGGTGATCGGCCATCGCGGCGCCGTGGTGCCCCGCGACGCCATGCCCGATTTCGCCCGCGGACAAGCCTGACGTCAGGCTGTACGTCGGATGACTCTCGTCCCGTCGCCACAATTTGCTATGGTGCGGCGCAACCGAATGACCCGCTGACCGCCGAGACCCGCCATGACCATCGCCGACATCATCGCCAGCGCCCCGATCATCCCCGTCCTGACCGTCGAGACGGTGGAGGCGGCGGTGCCGCTTGCCCGTGCCCTGGTCGAAGGCGGCCTGCCGGTGCTGGAGGTGACGCTGCGCACCAAGGTCGCGCTCGAGGTCATCGCCGCGATGGCGCAGGTTCCGGGCGCCATCGTCGGGGCCGGTACGGTGCTGTCGCCCGCCGACCTGGAAGCGTCGCGCAAGGCCGGCGCCGTGTTCGGCGTCAGCCCCGGCCTGACCCCGGCGCTGGCCCGCGCCGTGGAAGGCTATCCCTTCCTGCCTGGTGCTGTGACCCCGTCGGAGATCATGGCGGCGCGCGACCTCGGCTACGGCATCCTGAAGTTCTTCCCGGCCGAGATCTATGGCGGCCAGTCGGCGCTGGCGGCGCTGGCCGGCCCGTTCGGCGGCATGCGCTTCTGCCCGACCGGCGGCGTCCGCGAATCCAACCTGCGCTCCTATCTCTCCCTGCCGAACGTCGCCGTGGTCGGCGGCACCTGGATCGCCGGCAAGGCCGAGATGGCGGCCGGCGACTGGGCGGCGATCACCGCCCGCGCCCGCCGCGCCGTGGCCATCGCCCGGGGTGAAGAAGAGGCATGACCGACGCGCCTGGCTTCGTCCTGCGGGCGATCCGGGTCGACGACGCGGCCGGCCTGGCGGAGCTGCACGGCCAGCCGCGCTTCCGCTGGGGCACGCTGCGCCCGCGCTATCCCTCCGTGGACGCGGTCCGCAAATGGCTGGAGACACGGCCAGCCGACGACACGCATATCGTCGCCGAGGCGGCGGGCCGCATCGTCGGCGACGCCGTGCTGTCCCCGGGCAAGGTGCGCCGGGCCCATGCGGCGACACTCGGCATGGGCGTGCATGACGATTTCACCGGCCGTGGCCTCGGCACCGCGCTCCTGGCCGCGCTGATCGACACCGCCGACAACTGGC
>NZ_JBYRFX010000846.1:0-8116 GCF_057815775.1 Inquilinus sp. | reverse complement strand
GAGCCCGAAGGCCTTGGCCCGCATCGCCGTCGCGGTGCCGATGCGGCCGAGGCCGACGATGCCCAGGGTGGAGCCGCGGATGCGCCGGGTCAGGTGCCCGGCCTCCAGCGTGTAGCCGCCGACCGGGTCGGCCTGCAGCGCCTGGTCATAGGCCGGAATGCTGCGCAGCAGGCCCAGCAGCAGCCCCATGGCGTGGTCGGCGACCTCGCTGGTGCCGTAATCCGGCGTGTTCGCCACCGGGATGCCGGCGGCGCCGGCCGCCGCCAGGTCGATGTGGTCGAAGCCGACGCCGGCCCGGACGATGATCCGGCAGCGCGGCATCTTGTCGATCACCGACTGGTCGACCTTCAGCTCGTGCCAGGTCAGCAGCGCGTCGCAGCGGGCATAGGCTTCGTCCGGGATCTTCTTGCGGTCGCGTTCGCGCCGGACCTCGAAATCGATGTCGTCGCCGCCGACCTGCCGTTCGATCACGGCATCGTCGGCGAACTGGGCATCGGGCGTCAGGATGGTGAAGCGGGCTGCCATGCTGGCGCGGCCGGTCAGTGGTCGCCGCGATGCAGGATCGCATCGGCCAGCCCGGTGTCGTAGGCCAGGCCGTCGGCGGTGACCACGGCGGCACCGGGGAAGCCGGAGCGGATCAGCCCCTTGCGCTCCAGCGCCGCGAACACCGCGATGTTGTGCAGCCCGGTCATGTCCCGGCCCATCACCGTGGCGTCACCGACATGGTAGTGGTCGCCATGCGGCGGCGGGAAATTCGCGACCAGCACCGCGCCATCCTCCTGCTGCGTGGCGAAACGGGGCGTGTGCGCCATCTGCTGCAGCACCGTCAGGGTCTTCAGCTGCAGGGCGTTGAGGGCGATGGGATTCTTCTTGGCGGACATGGGGGCCGTCGGTTGTGAGGGACAGGACAGGGGCCCGGTCGGGCCGTCAAGGAACCGTAGCAGCGCCGGCGGCCAGCCGCCATATCCCCGCGATTGACCGCTGTTGGCTCGCAGTTGGTCAAATTTGCGAAAAACTATTGCGCGGAAAGTCTCCCTACAATCACACTTCGTACCCAGCTCGAAACGAGCGGCGAGTCTATATTTGGGGGGAGGGTAATGAGATGACGGTTTCGACCGGCATGGCCGCCGAAAGCGGCCGCATCGTCAGTCGACAGGAAGAGCGGAGGGTCATTTTCGCCTCCTCTCTCGGCACTGTCTTTGATTGGTACGATTTTTATCTATATGCCACCCTGGCGCCCTTCTTCGCAGCCCTGTTCTTCCCCAAAGGCAACGACACGGCGGCCCTGCTCGCCGCCTTCGCCACCTACGCCGCCGGCTTCCTGGTGCGGCCGTTCGGTGCCGTGGTCTTCGGCCATATCGGCGACATCGTCGGCCGCAAATACACCTTCCTGGTCACCATCCTGGTGATGGGTGCCTCGACCGTCCTGGTCGGCGTGCTGCCGACCTACGACACGATCGGCACCTGGGCGCCGATCCTGCTGGTCGTGCTCCGGCTGCTGCAGGGCCTGGCGCTGGGCGGCGAATACGGCGGCGCCGCGACCTATGTCGCCGAACATGCGCCGGCGAACGGCCGCGGCTATTCCACCAGCTGGATCCAGACCACCGCCACCATCGGCTTTTTCCTGTCGCTGCTGGTCATCGGCCTGTGCCGCTGGGGCTTCGACACCGCGGCCTTCGCCTCCTGGGGCTGGCGCGTGCCGTTCCTGGTCTCCGTGGTCCTGCTGGTGTTCTCGCTCTACATCCGGTCGCGGCTGAACGAATCCCCGGTGTTCCAGCGGATGAAGGCGGAAGGCCGCGGCTCCGACCACCCGATCCGGGACAGCTTCTTCCGCTCGCCCAACAACCGCTATGTCCTGCTGGCGCTGCTGGGTGCTACGGCCGGGCAGGGGGTGATCTGGTATTGCGGCCAGTTCTACGCCCTGTTCTTCCTGTCGACGACGCTGAAGGTCGACTATGTCTCGACCTACTCGCTGCTGGGGCTGGCGCTGCTGCTCGGCACGCCGTTCTTCGTGTTCTTCGGCTGGCTGTCGGACCGGATCGGCCGGCTGAAGATCATCCTGGCCGGCTGCCTGCTGGGCGCGATCACCTATTTCCCGCTGTTCCAGGGGCTGACCCATTACGCCAACCCGGCGCTGGAAAGCTTCCAGGCCTCGACACCTGTCACGGTCACGGCCGACCCGGCGACCTGCGCCTTCCACCTGTTCCCCACAGGCAGCACGGTCTACAGCGATTGCGACCGGGTGAAGGGGTATCTGACCTCCGCGGGCGTGTCGTTCACCTCGGCCAATGGCGCGGCCGGCAGCCCGGTGTCGACCAAGATCGGCACCACCGAGATCGCGGGCTGGAACCAGGACCAGACCCTGGCGGCGCTGGTCGCGGCGAAGTATCCGAAGGCGGCGGATACGAGCCAGATCAACTATCCGATGACGCTGCTGATCCTGTTCATCATGATCCTGTACGTCACGATGGTGTACGGACCGATCGCGGCCTTCCTGGTCGAGCTGTTCCCGACCAGGATCCGCTACACCTCGATGTCCTTGCCCTATCACATCGGCAATGGCTGGTTCGGCGGCATGCTGCCGCTCCTGGCCACGGCCATGGTGGCGTCCACCGGCAACATCTATTACGGGCTGTGGTACCCGGTCGTGGTGGCTGTCATCACCGTGGTGATCGGTGCGCTGTTCCTGCGCGATCGAACGACCATGAACATCCATGATTGATCTACCCATCGATCAATCGGACTGACCGATCGACCGGTCGGGGAAATGACGGCGGGGCCTTCGGGCTCCGCCGTTTTCTTGTGGCGGTCAGGCGCCGCCGGGGGCGATGCCTTCGCGCATCAGCAGCCGGCGCAGCGGCGCGATCCGCTTCACCGCCTGCACCGCCAGCGCCCGCAGGGCCAGGGCCGGCGCCGCATCGGTCAGCAGCGAGCGGTTCAGCAGGTCGACCCCGGCGGTGCGGCTGGCGACATCGCCGCGCCGCTTCGCCTCGTACCGCGCCATGACAGCGGCCGCACCGGGATCGCCGCCGCTGCGGAGGGCAGCTGCCATCACCCCGGCCAAGACCGACGCGTCGCGGAAGCCGAGATTGAGGCCCTGGGCGCCGATCGGCGGCACCACATGCGCTGCCTCGCCGACCAGCGCTGCCCGCGGCACGGCCAGCCGCCGGGCGGACAATCCGGATAGCGGGAAGATCTGCCGCGGCCCGTCCAGCGTGACGGCGCCGAGGATCGGCCCGGCCCGCCGCCCGATCTCCCGGGCCAGGGCCTCGTCGTCCAGCGTCGCCAGCCGCGCCGCTTCGGCCGGGCGCATCACCCAGACCAGGCTGGACCGCTTTTCGCCCGGGGACGACAAGGGGTCGCCCAGAGGCACGAGCGTGAACGGGCCGGCGGCAGTGTGGATCTCGGTCGAGATGTCGTCATGGCCGCGGTCATGGCGCAGCATCGTCACCAGCGCGGACTGGTCGTAGCTCCAGCGCCGCTCGCCGATGCCGGCCGCCGCGCGCACCGGAGAGCTGCGGCCGTCGGCCCCGACCACCAGCCGGCCGCGCAGCACCGTGCCATCGGCGGTGCGGACCGTGGCGCCGGTGCTGTCGATGCGGATCGCCGCGGCCGGTTCGGCGACCCGGCGCAGGGACGGGGCCTCGGCCACGGCCCGGGCCAGCACCGGCACCAGGTCGCGGTTGGCGATGTTGTAGCCGAAGGCGTCGTGCCCGATCTCTGCGGCCCGGAACACCACCTCCGGCGCGCGGAACCGGCGGCCACCATCGTCGATCAGCCGAATCGCCCGCAGTGGCGCGGCCTGAGGGCGGAGGTGGGGCCAGACACCGGCCGCCTCGAGAATCCGCACCGATCCCATCAGCAGCCCGGTGGTGCGATGGTCCTCCGGCGCCGGCGGGGCGACCAGGACGGTGTCCGCTCCGCTTTGGGCCAGCAGCAGCGCCGCCAGCAGCCCGGCCGGGCCGCCGCCGACGACGATCACATCCGCATCGCGGGCTTGAGGGTCGCTGGTCATGGGCGTTGTCATAGCAGCTTCGGCGTCGGCCGGAACCGCGACATGGCCGCTATTTCAACCGGTCCGACAGGGCTGTGTAGAACTCGTCATAGGGCGCGGCGTTGGTGACGGTGTGGGTCTTGGCGTCGCCGTTGCTGTCCCATTCGGTGGTGACGAATTCGACATGCACGGCACTGCCGCGGGCCGCCGGTCGCACCGTGACCAGGGCGCGGGTGCTCTCATGGTCCGGCTTGCCCGGCAGGGCGGCGATCTTGCTTTTCAGCACCGCCCGCAGCATCTGCCGGCCGCGGCTGACCAGGCTGCGGTCCCGCTCGCCCTGCACCAGCCCGTTCGCGGCATCGACCGAGACGGGATCGAAGCCCAGCGCCATCAGCACCGCGCCGGCGGCCGGGACGGTGCGCGGGGCAGGGGCGGCGGCCGGGCGGTTCTGCAGGCCGGCGAGGGTGGCCTTCTCGGCGTCGGTGAGGTCGACCGTGATCTGCTTGGAGCTGCATTTGCCCAGCAGCTTGATGGTGCAGTCCCCGGTGACCCGCTCGGCCGGGTCATGGCTGCAGGCGGCCAGCGCGATGAATGCCAGCAGCACGATCCCGCCCCGATTCCATGTCGCCATCGATGCGCTCCCAGGAAATCCTGCCTATCCCGGCTTAGCCGAGGCGCCGAATTCTGACCAGTCCGGCGATGCGAATTGCTGCCGCCCGCCGGTCCGGCTTGCTGTTGCCACATTCCCTCCGCGGTCCCACTGCGACGCTGCGGGGGCCTCATGCAGTCGCGCCCCTGGCCTTGTGCCGCCCCATGGGCTAAAACCCGGGCCTTCCCCGACCGGTTTGTGACGGAGCGGCTTCGATGGCCTCCTACCAGTACGTCTTCGTGATGAAGGACATGACCAAGGCCTATCCGGGCGGAAAGGTCGTGCTGGAGAAGATCTGGCTGTCCTTCCTGCCGGGGGTGAAGATCGGCGTTCTCGGCCCGAACGGCTCGGGCAAGTCGACCCTGATGCGGATCATGGCCGGCATGGACAAGGAGTTCACCGGCGAGGCCTGGGTCGCGCAGGGCGCCACCGTCGGCCATCTGTCGCAGGAGCCGGAGCTCGATCCGAACAAGACGGTCGCCGAGAACGTGATGGAAGGGATGGGGGCCACCAAGGCGCTGGTCGACCGCTTCAACGCCGTCAGCGAGGCGATTGGCGAGCCCGATGCCGATTTCGATACGCTGATCGCCGAGCAGTCGGAGCTGCAGGAGAAGATCGACGCCGCCGACGCCTGGGACCTCGACCGCACCGTCGAGATCGCCATGGACGCGCTGCGCTGCCCGCCGGGCGACAGCCCGGTGACCAACCTGTCCGGTGGCGAGCGCCGCCGGGTGGCGCTGGCCAAGCTGCTGCTGGCCAAGCCGGACCTGCTGCTGCTCGATGAGCCGACCAACCATCTCGACGCCGAATCCGTCGCCTGGCTCGAGCGTCATCTCGAGGACTACAAGGGCACGGTCGTCATGGTTACCCATGACCGTTACTTCCTCGACAACGTCACCAGCTGGATCCTGGAACTCGATCGCGGCCGCGGCATTCCCTACGAGGGCAACTACTCGGCCTATCTCGAGGCCAAGGAAAAGCGCCTGGCCCAGGAGTCCAAGGAGGAGTCGAGCCGGCAGAAGACCCTGGCCGACGAGCTGGACTGGATCCGGCAGGGCGCCCGTGGCCGCCAGGCCAAGCAGAAGGCCCGTATCCACGCCTATGAGGACCTGCTGGCGCAGAGCCGCGACCAGGCGCCGGGCCAGGCCCAGATCCTGATCCCGACGCCGGAGCGGCTGGGCGACAACGTCATCGACACCCAGGCCGTGTCCAAGGGCTTCGGCGACCGGCTGCTGATCGACGACCTCAGCTTCCGCCTGCCGCGCGGCGGCATCGTCGGCGTCATCGGCCCGAACGGCGCCGGCAAGTCGACCCTGTTCAAGATGATCACCGGCCAGGAAACGCCTGACGGTGGCACCCTCAAGGTCGGCGAGACCGTGAAGCTCGGCTATGTCGACCAGAGCCGCGACGACCTGTCGCCGAACAAGACGGTGTGGGAGGAGATCTCCGGCGGGCTCGACGAAATCGACCTCGGCAAGCGCAAGATGCCCAGCCGGGCCTATGTCGGCGCCTTCAACTTCAAGGGCGGCGACCAGCAGAAGAAGGTCGGCCAGCTCTCGGGCGGCGAGCGCAACCGCGTCCACCTCGCCAAGATGCTGAAATCCGGCAGCAACGTCCTGCTGCTCGACGAACCGACCAACGACCTCGACGTCGAGACGCTGCGGGCGCTGGAAGAATCGCTGCTGACCTTCCCCGGCTGCGCCATCGTCATCAGCCATGACCGCTTCTTCCTCGACCGGCTGGCGACCCACATCCTGGCCTTCGAAGGCGACAGCCAGGTGGTGTGGTTCGAAGGCAACTACGAGGATTACGAGAAGGACCGCCACCGCCGCCTGGGCACCGAGGCGGACCAGCCGCACCGCATCAAGTACCGGCCGCTGACCCGCTGAAGCGGGCCCGCGGGGGTACGATCACCACGGGATCGTTGCAGCCTCCCAGCGCGTGTAGGTGCCGGACGGGCCGTCCGGGCCGAGCAGGGCGACGCGCACCACCTCGCGCGAGCCGTCTTCGACCGATTCCGTGCCGGCATAGCCGTTGAGGTTCGTCTTGGTGAAGGCGGGGGAGACCAGGTTGACCTTGATGCCGATCGGCTCCAGCTCGATCATCATCGCCAGCGTGACGGCGTTGAGGGCGGTCTTCGACGCCGGGTAGACCGGGCCGAAGATCGCGCGATAGGGGAAGGCCGGGTCGGCGTTCAAGGCCAGCGAACCGACGCCGCTCGACACGTTGACGATGCGGGCATCCGCGGATTCGCGCAGCAGCGGCAGCATCGCCTGGTAGACGGCGATGACGCCGAACACGTTGGTCTCCCACACCGTGCGCATTTCATCGAGCGAGACGGTGCTCGGCCGGGTCGACTTGGCGTAGTCCTCGGGGGACTGGCCGGGCCGCTTGTTCGTGTTCGAGATCGCCGCATTCTGGACCAGCAGGTCGAGGCGGCCGAACTCGCCGCGGATGCGCTCCGCCGCAGCGGCGATCGACGCGCCGTCCGTCACGTCGAGCTGCAGCGCGATGGCGCCCGGCCCGATCTCATCGGCCGCAGCCTTGCCGCGCGCGAAATTGCGCGACCCGACCAGCACCGTGACGCCGTTGGCCACGAGTTCCTTGGCGACCTGCAGGCCAACCCCTTGATTGGCCCCGGTGACCAGGGCAATGCGTTTGTCGTTCATGGTCGTCTCCTTCGATGGGTTGTTCATGCGGCGGCGCGTTCGGCGGCGGGCCGGCGGCGCTGATCGGCCTTCAGGAGCGAGGGCGGGACGTAGGCGGCGCCGTTCGGCCCGACATCGGTCCCGGGCGGAACGATCGCGTCGATCCGGTCGAGGAGGTCGTCGCCGAGACGGATTTCCGCGCCGGCGAGCAGGTCGTCGAGCTGCGGCATCGTGCGCGGCCCGAGGATGGCCGAGGTCACGCCCCGATGGGCCAGGACGAAGGCCATGGCCATGTGGGTCAGGGACAGGCCGGCCTCCGCCGCCAGCGGCAGCAGCAATTCGACCGCCTCGAGGTTGCGGGCGTCGGACATCTGCTGCGGGAAGACCCGGGCGCGCAGGCTGTCCGGCATCGGCTGCCCCTTGCGGTAGCGCCCGGTCAGCATGCCCTTCGACAGGGGGCTCCACACCATCACGCCCATGCCATGGCGTTCGCAGCTGGGGAGCACCTCGCGCTCGATGCCCCGGTCGAGGATCGAGTAGGGCGGCTGCTCCGTGCGGAAGCGGGCCAGGCCGCGGCGTTCGGCCACCCACTGGGCCTCGACGATCTCCGAGACCGGGAAGGTCGAGGACCCGATGGCCCGCACCTTGCCGGCCCGCATCAGGTCGGTGAGGGCCGAGAGCGTCTCCTCGATGTCGGTGTCGGGCGCCGGGCGATGGATCTGGTAGAGGTCGATATGGTCGGTCTGGAGGCGGCGCAGCGAGTGCTCCACCGCCGCGATGATCCAGCGGCGCGAATTGCCCTGCTGGTTCGGATCGTCGCCCATC
>NZ_JBYRFX010000845.1:0-3500 GCF_057815775.1 Inquilinus sp. | reverse complement strand
GAAGAGGGCTTTCGCAGAGGGGACTACGACGCCCTCTCATCCCCTTGGGAGAAGGGCTTCTTCCTGATGCCGCTGACCCACACCGAAGGACCGGGGCACCGCGAGCGACTGGCCCGGGTGGTGACGGAGTCCGAGAAGCGGCTGGCCGCAGCGCCGGACCAGCAGCGGCGGATCTTCGAATTCGCCCTCGGCCAGGCCAGGGGCCACAGTGACGTCATCGCCCGCTTCGGGCGCTTCCCGCATCGCAACGCCGTGCTCGGGCGGCCATCCACCGCCGAGGAAGCGGAGTATGTCGCGGCCGGCGTGTTCGTCCACAAGCCCCGGCCATCTGCCGCGTCATGACCCCGCGGCCGGATCTCCTGGTCTACAGATCGACGCGCCGGATCCGGGCGCCGCAGCGGCGCAGGCGTTCGACCAGGTTGTCATAGCCGCGGTCGACATGCTCGACCCCGTGCAGCGTGCTGGTGCCGCCGGCCGCCAGCGCCGCAATCAGCAGGCCGGCGCCGGCGCGGATGTCGGTCGCCGTCACCTCGGCCGCGGCCAGCGCCGGCACGCCGCGGATCACGGCGTGGTTGCGCACCACCCGGATGTTGGCGCCCATGCGCTGCAGCTCCGGCACATGGCGGAAGCGGTTCTCGAACAGGGTCTCGGTCACCATGGCCGCGCCCTCGGCACAGCACAGCAGCGCCATCGCCTGGGGCTGCAGGTCGGTGGCGAAGCCGGGGAAGGGCTGGGTCATGATGTCGACGCCCTGCAGCCCGCCGGCGCCGCGCCGGGCGGTGATACCGCCGGACGTGGTCTCGATCTCGATCCCGGCGCCGGCGAACACCGGCAGCGCGGCGCTGAGCAGCTCGGTCGACGCCCCGGTCAGGCGCAGCTCACCGCCGGTGGCCGCGGCGGCGCAGATCAGGGTGCCCAGCTCGATCCGGTCGGGCAGCACGTCGTAGGTGGCGCCGTGCAGCCGGTCGACGCCGGTGATGCGCAGCGTGTCGGTGTCGATGCCGGCGATGCGGGCGCCCATCGCGGCCAGGCAGCGGGCGAGGTCGACCACCTCCGGCTCCCGCGCCGCATTGGTGATGGTGGTCTCGCCCTTGGCCAGCACGGCGGCCAGCATCAGGTTCTGGGTGGCGCCGACCGAGGGGAAGGGCAGCACGATGGCGGCGCCGTGCAGGCCGGCGGGGGCCGACAGCACGACCTCGCCACCCTCGATCTCCGCCGTCGCGCCCATCTGGCGGAAGCCGGCGAGGTGGAAGTCGACCGGCCGCAGGCCGATGGCGTCGCCGCCCGGCAGCGGCAGCGCGATCCGGCCCAGCCGGGCCAGCGCCGCGCCGGCGATCAGGAACGAGGCGCGCATGCGGGACACCAGCGCCGCATCGACCCGGCCGCGGCCGAAGCCGGCACCGCCCAAGGTGCCGGACAGGGTCCCGGCGTCCACGTTCCACGACACGTCGACGCCGAGTTCCGCCAGGATGCCGGCCAGGATGGCGACGTCGAGGATGCGCGGCAGGTTGCGCAGCGTCAGCCGGTCGTCGGTCAGCGCCGCCGCGACCATCAGCGGCAGCGCCGCGTTCTTGGCGCCGGCGACGGCGATCTCGCCGGCGAGGGGCGCGCCGCCGTCGATCTCCAGCCGGCCCGCAGCCGCCGCAGTCCACCACGGCGCCGCCCGGCGGAACGACACGACATTTGCACGCGACATGGGCATTCCGCTCCGGATCGTGGTCAGGACAGCATCATCGTCCGGACCGGGATAGCACGATGGGCGCCAGGATGGACCAGCCCGAAGCCGCGCCGGGTCATGATCCGGCCGGGCTGACCCCGAGCGAGAACCCGGTCATCAGGGCGTGGGCCCAGTCCGGCCGCCCGTTTTCAACGGCCCGGCGCGCGGCGCTGATGTGGTCGTAGGGGATGGCGATCTGGTCGACCGCCACCCGGTCCCCGTCCAGGTCGAGGATGGCGTAGCGGGCGGAGGGCGACCCCGATTCGGAGACATGAGCCGGCGGCGTCGGGTCGTCATAGGCCGGGCCGCCGATGCTGCCGGGGTTGATGACCCAGGGCCCGCCTGGCAATTGCAGCACATGCGGCAGGTGGCTGTGGCCGCACAGCAGGACCGGGGCGGCGACGCCGCCCAGCCGCGCGGCGATCACCGGGGCTGGCGCCCGCACCAGCCTTCCGTCCTCGATATCCTCGATCAGATAGGCGTTGTCGTCATGCGGCCGGGCATGAAAGGCGGTGATGCCGCCCGGCAGGTCCAGCTGCATCGGCAGCGCGCCCAACCAGGCGCGGCCGGCGGCGTCGAGCGCGTGGCGGGCATAGCCGTCCGAGGTCTGCGGCGACTCGTCCCGATCCTCCGAGACCCAGCGGTCGTGGTTGCCGCGCACCGTCGGCCAGCCCTTGGTCCGCAGCAGGTCGAGCGTCTCGCGCGGCCACAGCGGGCTGGAGACGCAGTCGCCGAGATTGACGATGGCATCGGCACCGCGGCGGTCGAGATCGGCCAGCACGGCCTCGAGGGCCAGGAGGTTGCCGTGGATGTCGGCAAGGATGGCGAGACGCATATGAACTCCCTATCGCGGTCTTGCTGGACCATCATGTCTTGATGGAATGGGCGGCCTCGCGTCTGATGGCGCCGCAGTCACGGCGCGGAACGAGAGCTGATGGATATCCTGAACGAGACCTTCCTGTCCCCTGCCCTGGATCCGCGCCTGGGCTGGATCAACCCGCCGCCCGACTGGTCGATCGGGCCGGAGGGGCTGAAGCTGGCCACCGCCGCCGGCACCGATTTCTGGCAGGGCACGCATTACGGCTTCCGGGTCGACAACGGCCATGTCCTGGCCCTGCCGGTCGAAGGCGATTTCGTGATGGAGACGGCGGTGCGCGGCAATCCGCTGCACCAGTACGACCAGGCCGGGCTGATGGTGCGGCTGGGCCCGACCAGCTGGATCAAGACCTCGGTCGAGTTCGAGACGGCGGAGCACAGCCGGCTGGGCGCCGTGGTCACCAATGCCGGCTGGTCCGACTGGTCGACCCAGGACATCGCGACCCGGCCGGGCGGCAACATCGGCTTCCGCATCCGCCGCGTCGGCGCCGACTACACCGTCGAGGCCGCGCCGGAGGGCGAGGACCGCTGGGTGCAGCTGCGCATCGCCCGACTGCATGCGGATGACGGCACCGGCCCGGTCACCGCCGGCCTTTACGCCTGCAGCCCAAAGGCGGCGGGCTACGAGGCACAGTTCGCGCATCTGCGGATCACGCGCGGCTAGGTCGGGGTAAAGGCGGCGCCGGCATAGGGCTTCGGCCGCGGCGCCGCGTAGCCGCCGGTCTTGGCGGTGCGCAGGCCCAGCCGCGCCAGCCCTTCGACCAGGGTGACCGCGGCGGCGACGCCGTCGATGACGGGCACGTCGTGCCACGCCGACAGCCGGGCGGCGAGGTCGGCCATGCCGGCGCAGCCGAGCACGATCGCCTCGGCCCGGTCCTCTTCCAGCGCCGCGGCGATCTCGGCCGAG
>NZ_JBYRFX010000844.1:0-18397 GCF_057815775.1 Inquilinus sp. | reverse complement strand
GAGGTTGTCGACGCCGGAGCCTGAGATGACGTGTTGTGGTTTGACCCGAAGGGTCGGACTCGTTCGCGCGCGGACGCGCGCAGCCCCCTCCCACTACCCCCCTCCCGCTGGGGGATGGGGGACTTGAAGGGATTGCGGCCGTCGAGACGGGAATGCCCAGGCAGGCCTTCGGTCGCCATGCTCAGGGCTGGTCGGCCAGCGCGGCGAGGCGGGCGGCTTCGTCTTCGGCGATCAGCGCCTCGACCAGCTCGTCCAGCGCTTCGCCCGCCAGCACCCGCTCGATCTTGTAGAGGGTCAGGTTGATGCGGTGGTCGGTCACGCGCCCCTGCGGGAAATTGTAGGTGCGGATCCGTTCCGACCGGTCGCCGGAGCCGACCTGGCTCTTGCGGTCGGCGGCGCGCACCGCGTCCTTCGCAGCCCGTTCGGCCTCGTACAGCCGGGCGCGCAGGATCTTCATCGCCTTGGCGCGGTTCTTGTGCTGCGATTTCTCGTCCTGCATCACCACCACGATGCCGGTGGCGAGATGGGTGATGCGGACGGCGCTTTCGGTCTTGTTGACGTGCTGGCCGCCGGCGCCCTGGGCCCGGAACACGTCGATCCGCAGATCCTTGTCGTCGATCTGGATGTCGACCTCCTCCGCCTCCGGCAGCACCGCCACGGTGGCGGCGGAGGTGTGGATGCGGCCCTGGGTCTCGGTCTCCGGCACGCGCTGGACGCGGTGCGCGCCACTTTCGAATTTCAGCCGGGCGAAGACGCTGCGGCCGTTGATCTCCGCCGACGCTTCCTTGTAGCCGCCCAGCGGCGTCTCGGCGATGTCGAGCACCTCGAAGCGCCAGCCGCGGATCGCGGCATAGCGCTGGTACATCCGGAACAGATCGGCGGCGAACAGCGCCGCCTCGTCGCCGCCGGTGCCGGCCCGGACTTCGAGAATGGCGTTGCGGTCGTCCGCCTCGTCCTTGGGCAGCAGCAGGACCTGCACCCGCCGCTCCAGCCCCGGCAGGGAATCGCGCAGGGTGAACAGCTCGTCCTGCGCCAGGCTGCGCATCTCCGGATCGGTCTCGGCCGCCACCATGGTTTCCAGCTCGGCCAGCTCCGCCCGGGCGCGGTGCAGCGCCGAGATCTCCTCGGCGATCGGCTCGAGCTCGGAATATTCCTTGGAGAAGGCGGTGAACTGGTCCGGCGTCAGCTTGCCGGTGCCCATGCCGTCGCGCAGCTCCGCGACGCGGGACAGGACACGATTCAGGTTTTCGTCGAGATGCACGGAATTCTCAGGGCGCAGGAACACGGATCAATCGGGCGACGGCAGCACGGATTGAAGGCCCGCTAGCGGCCGGACAGGCGCCGCTTCATTCCGCAGCCCGATCGATGATCGATTTCATTCCGCCGCCTGGGCCGCCGCTGCTTCGGCTTCCGCCCGCTCGGCATCGATCTGCCGGGCCTTGTCCTCGACCAGCGAGACCAGGTGATCGACGATGCCCTCATCCTTCAGCCGGTGATTCGGCAGGCCGTTGATGTAGACCTGATGCGTGCCCTTGCCGCCGCCGGTGAAGCCGATGTCGGTCATCGTCGCTTCGCCCGGGCCATTGACGACGCAGCCGATCACCGAAACGGTCATCGGTGTGGTGATATGCGACAGGCGCTGTTCCAGCACCTCGACCGTCTTGATGACGTCGAATTGCTGCCGGGCGCAGGACGGGCAGGAGATGATGTTGACGCCGCGGTGGCGCAGGCCAAGCGACTTCAGCAGGTCGAAGCCGACCTTGATCTCTTCCACCGGGTCGGCGGAGAGCGAGACCCGCACCGTGTCGCCGATGCCGGCCCACAGCAGCATGCCCAGGCCGACCGACGACTTCACCGTGCCGCTGCGCAGGCCGCCGGCCTCGGTCACGCCGATGTGCAAGGGGTAGTCGCAGGCCTCGGCCAGCGCCTGGTAGGCGGCGACGGCGAGGAACACGTCCGACGCCTTGCACGAGATCTTGAAGTTGAAGAAGTCGTGATCCTCGAGGATCCGGATGTGGTTGAGGGCCGATTCGACCATCGCCTCCGGACAGGGCTCGCCGTACTTCTCCAGCAGCTCCCGCTCCAGCGAGCCGGCATTGACGCCGATCCGCATCGAGCAGCCATTGTCCTTGGCGGCCCGCACCACCTCCGCCACCCGCTCCTTCGAGCCGATGTTGCCGGGGTTGATGCGCAGGCAGGCGGCACCGTTCTGGGCCGCCTCGATGCCGCGCTTATAGTGGAAGTGGATGTCCGCCACGATCGGCACGGTCACTTCCGGCACGATGAACTTCAGCGCGGCGCTGGATTCCTCGTCCGGGCAGGAGACGCGGACGATGTCCGCCCCGGCGATCTCGAGCTGACGGATCTGATCGATCGTGCCCTGGATATCCGTCGTCCGGGTGTTGGTCATCGACTGCACCGTGATCGGTGAGTCGCCACCAACCGGCACCTTGCCGACATGGATCAGGCGGGATTTCCGGCGTTCGATCTGGCGATAGGCGCGGACGGCGCTCATGACAGGACCTTGGGTGATACGGCGTTTGTTTCGCGACAACATGGCCCGACAGCGGCGTTCCTGCAATCCACAGGGTGCCGATGCGACCAAACGCATGATAGCCCGGCGTGGGCCGCATCCCAAATCCGGCGGGATCCGACCGGGGCGAAGGCCCCGCGGCCGGGGCCGCCCAGGGTCAATCCATCGACCAGGTCAATTCACGGCCGGCTGGCCGCCGCGGAGCTTCTGCGCGTCGAGCACGATGTTGCGCACGACCTGGCCCGGGGCGCCGAGCGACTGGCCGGGCTGGCCGTCGACCTCGATCTGCAGGCCGCCGGCATTGCCGGTGGTCAGGCGCTGGCCGTCGGTCGGCGGCACATTGTAGGTCTCGCCCGCGGCCATCACCCGGGTCATCACCAGCCCGCCCTGGCGGTCGCGGACCTGGACCCAGCTGTCGGCGGTGGCACGCAGCACGATGTGGCCGTCGCCCGCCGCCGGCGCCGGCAGGGCCGCGGCCGGCGGCTCGTTCGCCAGGGCAGCGCCCAGCGGCCGGTCGGCCAGGGACGGAATTGCGGGCGGAACCGCGGGAATGGCGAGGGCGGCGGTCTGGGTTTCGGCCGGGGTGGCCAAAGCCGGCGTGCCCGCCGGCGCGGTCGGGCCCGGAACCACGGGGCCGGCGGTCATCCGTTCGCCGGGGCCGGGTTCGGCCGGCGTCAGGGCCGTCTGCAAAGCGGGGGCGCTGTCGTTCGGGGCGGCCGGCTGCACCACCGGGCCCGGATTGGCCGAAGGCTGCGGATTGCCGTCCAGCAGGGCGGTGAACCGCTCCGGCAGCGCCGCGATCTCGGCCGCGACGTCACGGTTGGCGGAGGAAAGATAGTACCAGCCGGCGTAGGACAGGCCGCCGATCAGCACCGCGATCATCAGGATGGCACCGCCCGGGATGCGGCTGCCTTCGGGCACCGGCGCCGGGAAGACGAGGTTCGGCTTCTTCTCGACGACGGTCGATTCCTGCTTGAAGCGCGCGACCATCTGGTCGCCGTCGAAGCCGAGGAATTCCGCATAGGTGCGGACGAAGCCGATGGCGTAGACCGGTCCGGGAAGGTCCTCGTGGCGCCCTTCCTCGATCGCACGCAACAGGGCGTGGCGAATGCGCAGGGTCGCGGCGACGTCGAACAGGGAGTAACCCGTCTGTTCGCGGGCCTGGGCCAGAATCCGGCCGACCGGGGCGTTCATGTCGATCACGTCATCCGCCGTTGCATCCTCAGGCAAGCCGTCGCCGGCCCCCGATTCTTCATGCACCACGGAAAGATGTTTGCGGTTGCTCTGGGCCATGTCTTCGAGCCGCTTCGTGCTGACCGATAATGTTGCAGATGAACGTCCGCTTGTCGCCCTGTCATGTTGTCGAGGCCCACTCCCCCCACGACGAAGACGATGATCTTTATTTAGACGATTCCGCCCGGACGGCAAAACGAATCCGGGCCTACGTCACATTATATTATGACATCGTGGTCCCGTGCATAGGCCCGAATCAACGGGCGCAGCGATCCCCGCGCCCCGGTCCGCACATCGGCCAGCCAGCTGGAGAACGGGTCGAGATCCAGGCTGCGAACCATGGTGCGGACGGCACCGATCGCGGTGGCCGGCATCGACAAGGTGCGAAATCCTAATCCCAGCAACGTCATAGCCTCGATCGGCCGCGACGCCATCTCGCCACATAGGCTGACCTTGCGGCCGACGGCGTTGCCGCGGGACACCACCTCGGCCAGCGCCGCGAGCAGGCCGGGCGACAGCGTGTCGTAGCGCTGCGCCACGCGGGTGTTGGTGCGGTCGGCGGCATAGAGATACTGCATCAGGTCGTTCGATCCGACCGAAACGAAGTCCGCGACTCCGAGCACCTGGTCGAGCTGCCACAGCAGCGACGGCACCTCGATCATCACGCCGACGCTGATCTCGGGCGACACCGGCACGTCCCGCGCCGCGGCCCGGGCCAGCTCGCGGTCGAACAGGCCCTTGGCGGCGTCCAGCTCACCGACATCGGAGACCATCGGGAACATCACCCCGAACGGGCGCCCGGCGGCGCCCTGGATCAGCGCCCGCAGCTGCTGCCGCAGCATCGCCGGGCGGTCGAGGCCGATGCGGATGGCGCGCCAGCCCAGCGCCGGGTTCTCCTCATCCATCTCGGCGAAATAGGGCAGCCGCTTGTCGCCGCCGACATCGAGGGTGCGGAACACCACCGGCCGGCCTTCCGCCAGGTCGATGACCCGGGCGTAAAGATCGGTCTGGGTGGCGACGCTGGGATATTCCGACCGCACCATGAACGGGATCTCGGTGCGGTACAGGCCGATGCCGTCGGCCCCGACCGCATCGAGATGCGGCATGTCGGACAAGAGGCCGGCATTCAGCATCAGCGACACCGCCACGCCGTCCTGCGTCACCGCCGGCAGCCGCGCCTCTTCGGCATAGAGGCGACGCTGGCCGACCTGGGTCTGGATCGCCTTGGTGATGGTGTCGATCACGTCTTCCGACGGGCGGACGAAGACGTTGCCGTGGTCGCCGTCGACGACGATCGGGTCCAGCGGCTCGATCAGCCGCATCGCCTCGATGCAGCGGCCGACCACCGGGATATCGAGGGCACGGGCGATGATCGCGACATGGCTGGTGGCCGACCCTTCTTCCAGCACCAGGCCGCGCAGCTTGCGCCGGTCGTAGTCCAGCAGTTCCGCCGGGCCGATGGCGCGGGCGATCAGGATCATGTCGTCCGGCAGGGTGCCGAGTGCCGCGGCGGAGGTGCGGCCGGCCAAGTGCAGCAGCAGGCGGTTGGCCAGGTCGTCGAAATCGGCCATCCGCTCGCGCAGATAGGGGTCGTTGACCCGCGCCATGCGGGCCGCCATGTCGTTCTGCACCCGCTGCACCGCGGCCTCGGCCGACAGGCCGGTGTCGATCGCCTCGTGGATCCGGTTCAGCCAGCCGCGATCCTCGGCGAACATACGATAGGTCTCGAGGATGTCCTCGCCCTCGCCGATGCCGCCGGCGCGGTGGTCGGCCACCAGGTCGTCGAGCGACCGGTGCATGTGCTCGACCGCCTGGCGCAACCGCTCGATTTCGGCCACCGGATCGTCGGCGATCATCTGCCGCACGGTGATCTGGGTCCGGTGCAGCACCGCCAGCCCCTGGGCCAGGCCGCCGCTGAGGGCGAGGCCGTGCAGCCGGGTGGGCAGCGACACGGCGGTCGGGCTGGCCACCTCGCCCGGGCGCGCGATCTCGCCGCCGACGATCAGCTCGGCCACCACCATGGCGATGGTCTCGAGCGTCTCGACCTCATCCTCGGAATAGTTGCGCCGCATCTGATTCTGGATGATCAGCACGCCACGGACCTTGCCGCCGCGCAGGATCGGCACGCCCATCCACGATTCATACGGGTCTTCGCCGGTTTCCGGGCGATAGGCGAATTTCGGATGGCTGGGCGCGTTGGCGATGGCGAGCGACCGGGCCGACGCCGCGACCTCGCCGACCAGACCCTCCCCGACCCGCAGCCGGGTGCGGTGCACGGCGTCGGGGTTGAGGCCGATGGTTGCGAACAGCTCCAGCACGTCGCCCGGGCGGGAGACGTAGCAGGAGCAGACTTCGGCCACCATCTCGGCCGCGATCAGGGTGACGATCTTGTCGAGGCGCGACTGCGCGGTGCCCGACCCCGCCATGACGTCGCGCAGGCGGGCCAACAGCCGGCGCGACGGGCCGATGCCCGGGGCGGGTCCTCCCGCCGGCCGGGTCATCAGGCCGGCCCCATCAGGCCTTGTCCAGGCCGTAGGCAGTGTGGAGCGCGCGGACCGCCAGCTCGGTGTACTGCTCGGCGACCAGCACGCTGATCTTGATCTCCGAGGTCGAGATCACCTGGATGTTGATCCCGTTCTCGGCCAACGCCTTGAACATGCGCTGGGCGACGCCGGCATGGCTGCGCATGCCGACGCCGATCACCGAGATCTTCACCACGTTCTCGTCGGGGATCAGGTGGCTGTAGCCCAGCCCGTCCTTGAACTGGGACAGCACCTTGACCGCGCGTTCCAGATCCGCCTTGCCGACGGTGAAGGTGAGATCCGTCGCCTGGCCGTCCTCGGAGATGTTCTGGACGATCATGTCGACATTGATATTGGCATCGGTCAGCGGCCCAAAGATCGAAGCCGCAACGCCCGGCCGGTCCGGCACGCGCACCACGGTGATCTTCGCCTCGTCACGGCTGTACGCGATCCCGCTGACGACCTCTTTCTCCACGATCTCGTCCTCGTCCACCACCAGGGTTCCGGGCACGTCTTCGAAGCTGGACAGGACCTGGACCCGGACGCGATGGTTCATCGCCATCTCGACCGAACGGGTCTGCAGGACCTTGGCGCCGAGCGACGCCATCTCCAGCATCTCTTCATACGTGATCTTATCGAGCTTCCGCGCCTTGCGCACGATCCGCGGATCGCAGGTGTAGACGCCATCGACATCGGTGTAGATGTCGCAGCGATCCGCCTTCAGCGCCGCGGCCAGCGCCACCGCCGAGGTGTCCGAGCCGCCGCGGCCGAGCGTGGTGATCCGGCCGGAGGACGCGACGCCCTGGAAGCCGGCGATCACAGCGACCTCGCCGCGCGCCATCGACTCCTCGATCTGCTTCGCGTCGATGTCGAGGATCCGGGCCTTGGCATGCGCGCTGTCGGTGTGGATCGCCACCTGCCAGCCCTGGAAGGACCGCGCCGGCAGGCCGATCTCCTGCAGCGCAAGCGCCAACAGGCCCGATGTCACCTGTTCGCCCGAGGCGACCACGGCATCGTATTCGCGCGGATCATGCAGGGGCGCGATGTCGTTGCAGTACTTCACCAGCTGGTTGGTGACGCCGGTCATCGCCGACACCACCACAGCCACCTGGTTGCCGCGCGCGACCTCCGCCTGGACGCGGCGCGCGACATTCTTGATCCGCTCGACATCGGCGACCGACGTGCCGCCAAACTTCTGAACAATGCGCGCCATCGGCCGCCGCGGTTTGCAGTGACAGGGATGCCCCACGCGGGTATGCCGCCATTGCGGCCGTGAAGCCCGCTACCCATACTGCGTCACCGGCACCGACGCAACTCAGACGCGAGGACTTTTCCCGATGGCGCAAAGCCCGGCGGCGACGATCGATTCCGCCGAGATCGCCCGCTTCGAATCGATGGCGGCGGAATGGTGGGACCAGGATGGCGCTGCCCGGCCGCTGCACCGGATGAATCCGCTGCGGATCGGCTATGTCAGGGACCGGATCTGCGCCCGGCTGGGCCGTGACCCGCTGGCGCCGAAACCGTTGGCCGGGCTGAAGATTCTCGACGTCGGCTGCGGCGGCGGCCTGCTGTCGGAGCCGATGGCCCGGCTGGGCGCCCAGGTCACCGGCGTCGATGCCGGGGCCGAGGCGATCGGCGTCGCCCGCGCCCACGCGGCGGAGTCCGGCCTCGACATCGACTATCGCTGCACCAGCGCGGAGGATCTCGCCGCCTCCGGCGCGCGGTTCGACGCGGTGCTGGCGCTGGAGATCGTCGAGCATGTCGCCGATGTCGACGCCTTCTGCGGCGCTTTGTCCGGCCTGCTGCGCCCGGGCGGCACGCTCGTCATGTCGACCCTGAACCGCACCCGGCGGAGCTGGGTGGTCGCCATCCTCGGGGCGGAGGTGGTGCTGCGGATGATCCCGCGCGGCACCCATGACTGGAAGAAGTTCCTGAAACCGCATGAGCTGGCGGCGGCGCTGCGCCGGGCCGGGCTGGCGGTGCACGACATCGCCGGCATGGTGCCGGATCCCCGCGACGGCACCTGGCGGCTGGCGTCGCAGGCCCTGGCCGTCAACTACATCCTGACCGCGGCCCGGTGACATGATCCTGGTGCCCCCGTGATCGTGGTGCCCCGATGATCGTCGTGACGGGCAGCGCCGGCTATCTCGGGTCGCGCATCGTCACCTCGCTGCTGCTGACCGGCCCGATGGCCGGGATCGACCGGGTCGAGGCGCCGACCGTCACCCACCGCGCCGACATCCTGGACCAGGCGACCCTGGCCCGGGCCTTCCGCGGCGCCCGCGCGGTCATCCATACCGCCGGGCTGAATGGCGGCCCGGGCGCACCGGCCTCGACCGACCGGATGCGGCAGGTCAATGTCGGCGGCACCGCGGCGGTGATCGCGGCAGCCCGCGCGGCCGGGGTGCGGCGCCTGGTGCTGACCAGCACCACCGCCCTCTATGGCGGCGCCATCCGGGCCGCCGAGGAGGCCGTCTGGGTGACCGAGACGCTGCCGGCGGCGCCGGAGACGCTGTACGAGGAGACCAAGCACGACGCCGAAGCCCTGGTGCTGGCCGCGGCGGACGGGTTCCCGGATGGCTGCATGATCCTGCGCTGCGGCCGGTTCTTCCCGGTCCCGCCGAACCAGGCGGTCAACGACCGGCTGTATCGCGGGGTCGACCTGCGCGACGTCGCCGCCGCGCATATCCTCGCTGCCGGCCATATCCTCGCTGCCGGAAGCACCGTCGGCCAGGATCCAGGCGGCGGCACCCATGTCCTGAACATCGCCGCCGACAGCGCCTTCGCCCGGGAGGATTGCCGGCAGCTGCGGCGCGATCCGGTGCCGGTCCTGCGCCGGCGCCATCCCTTCCTCGAAGGCGCCTACCGCCAGCTCGGCTGGCAGCTGCCCGCCTCGATCGACCGGGTCTATTCGATCGAAGCAGCCCGGCGCATCCTGGGCTATGCGCCGCAGCACAATTTCAGGGAGGCGCTGGCGGAGCAGCTGTGGCTCGACGCCTGGCCGCAACGGCCGGAGACGACACCCCGGTAATCCTGCTCCCGGGCCCCTAGGCTGTTTATGTCCGGCCCGGCATTGCCGATTGCACCTGCGGTTTCAGGTCTCTAATATTCGAAGAAAATTGCATAGGCCCATCATATTTTTATGAATGATCTGGTGAGCTCGCATGAATATCGGGATTTTTACCGAGTTGTATCCGCCGAGCATTGGGGGCCAGGAAGTACGTTTTGCTGAACTTGCGCAAGTATTACACGAGCGCGGGCATGATGTCTCTGTCTACTGCATTGCCCATCATCGAGATCTGCCCACGGATGAAACAGTATGCGGCATTGAGGTCCACCGGTTCCCCGTCGACGAACATTACCAGCGACCGCAATCCCGGCTGCTGCCGCGAAACCCGATTACGATCCTGAAATACGCCCATCGCGTGCGCCGGGTGCTGAAGGCCCGCGATTTCGACCTGACCCTGTTCAACCAATGGCCGCTGGCCCACATCGCCTTCGCCCCGCGCCGGTCGCGGCAGCGTGCCATCCTGGATTGGTGCGAGGTGCGTGAGGCCGGCTTCTACCGCCTGATGCAGCGCATGCTGCCGCGGCTGAGCGGACAGAACATGGGGGTGGGCCTGGCGGTGTGCGAGCAGATCGGCGCCGCGTCCGGCCGCCCGGTCTTCTACATCCCCAGCGGCATCCGCCGGTCAGCCTATCACGGCCTGCCGGCGGCCGAGCGGCACGGCATCCTGTATCTCGGCCGCATCACCGAACACAAGAACCTGGGCTTCCTGGTCGATGCCTTCGCCCGGCTGAAGGCGGCGGGGCACAACGGGTCCGGCCCCCTCGGCCCGGACGAGCTGCTGATCGCCGGCGACGGGCCGGAACTGGCGGCCCTGCGCGCGCACGCCGCCGCCTCGCCCGTCGCCGGCCAGATCCGCATCCTCGGCCCGGTCACCGACCGGCAGAAGATCGAGCTGTTGGCTTCGGCCCGCCTGCTGGCGATCAGCAGCCGGCGCGAGGGCTTTCCGCGCATCGTGGCCGAGGCGATGGCCAGCGGCCTGCCCGTCGTGACCGCAGCCTTCCCGGAGAACGGCACCAGCGGGGTGGTGTCGCATTATGGCTGCGGCGTGGTCACCGCCCCTGATATCGACGCCTTTGCCGGCGGGCTGAGCGCCGCCGCGGATCGATGGGATGATTTCTCACGGCAGGGCCTGTCCCGCGCCGATGAACTGGATTGGCAGACCCTCGCGCATCAGATCGAGAGCCGAGCCGGTTATGATATTTCCAAGGCGAAGGTTCAGGATTCATGCGCATCCTGATCACCGGGGCTGCGGGGTTCATCGGCAGCCAGATCACCCGGCGCCTGGCGCGGGATGGGCACGAGATCCTGGCGATCGACAACCTGTCCTTCGGCCGTGAAAGCACCCTGCCCGAAACGACGGTCCTCAAGCGGCTGAACATCGGCACCTGCGCCAGCGGCGACCTGACGGACGCGGTCGAGGCGTTCCAGCCTGACGGGGCCATCCATTTCGCCGCGATCCACTTCATTCCCTATTGCATGAGCCACCCCGACGAGACTTTCGCCACCAATGTCCGGGGCACCGAGCTGGTGCTGCGGGCGCTGGAGCGGACGCCGGCGCGCAAGGTCGTCTTCGCCTCGACGATGGACTTCTACGCCCCGGTCGACCGCGTGCATCGGGAGGTCGATCCGGCGGCGCCGGTCAATGCCTACGGCCTGTCCAAGCTGCTGGGCGAAAACCTGCTCGCCTACGCGACGCGGGGCAACGACCGGCTGTCCGGCGTGGCCCTGCGCTTCGCCAATGCCTTCGGGCCGGGCGAGACCAACCCGCACCTGATCCCCGATGCGCTGAAACGCGTGCGCGACAAGTCACAGCCCGAGATTCGCATGGGCTATCTCGGCGCCACTCGCGACTTCATCCATATCTACGACATCGTTGACGCCGCAATCGCCGCCTTGTTCAAGGATACCGGCCGGTTCGAGGTGTTCAACGTCGCCTCGTCCATCGCGACGCCGGTGCGCAGCGTGGTCGAGATCATCAAACGGCTCGAGGGCGATCGGCGGGCGATCGTCGAGGACCAAAAGCAGTTCCGCAAATTCGACCGGCCGTCGCTGTCGGCCGACACGGCAAAGATCCGCGCCACGTTGGACTGGGCGCCGAAATGGACCATCGAGGAGGGCTTGCGCGATCTGGTCAAGACCACGCGCGTTTCGGACGCCCGTCTGACCGCCGCACTCGGCTGAGCCGGAGGCGCGGCAACGCCGTGCTCCCGGGGGCGCGGCCCGGGCCGCGCCCCCGCCACTCCGGGCGATTACACCCGGCGCTTGCGGTCCAGGCGGTAGGCGATGCCCGACCCGATCACCAGGCCGATCACCACGGCCAGCACCAGGATCCGCCCCTTCTTGGGCGAACTCGGCTCCGACAGGATTTCGGGCTGTTCCAGGGTCTGCGCGCCGAAGGGCAGGTTGGGCTGGATCAGCATCAGGATCTTCTCCTGGTCCAGGATCAGCCCGATCAGCGTCTGCCGGTAGTCGTTGACGGTGACGCTCTGCAGCCGGCGCTGCAGATATTCGAGCTTGCTCTGCGTCTGCTGGTAGGTGGCCTGTTTGATCTGGTCGTCGGCGTACTGGTAGATGTTGGCCAGCGTCTGGCGCGCTACCTCGGCGTCCTGCGCGTCGATCGACAGGGTCGTGATCGGGGTGTCCCGATCCTGTTCCTGGCTGAGGTTCTTGCGCAGGTATTCTGCAACCGCCTGGGCACTGGTGTCGGCCGTCGTGTCCAGGCCCAGCGCCGCCTTGATCGGCGTGACGATCGACGTGCTTTCCCAGATCTTCTTCTCGTTGTTCCAGCGCAGATCCATCAGGCTTTCGACCAGGCCGGGATGCGCCTTCAGCGCCCCGCCCGTGCCGACCGACGTCAACTGCTTGGAGAACCGGTCGAAATAGGTGACCTGCTCGCTGCCGGCGAGGCTTCCCAGCGAACTCGCCAGCCCCGACCCGCCCGAGTTGCGCAACAGGTCCGACAGCTGCTGCGACGCCTCGGTCGGCATGACGATCAGCCGAGAGGTGTAGCGGATGGGCGACTGGGTGATCCAGGCCACCCCCAGGCCGATCGCGATCGCCACCACCAGTGCCACCAGCCAGCCATAAGCCCAGCTGGCCGCCAGCACGTCCAGCATGAAGGTCGCGTCGGTCCGCCTGCCGTGCGAGGCCGGAGCCGGGGTCGCCGCAGGCGACACGTCGAGAAGGCCCGGGGTTGTCACGGTCATGCCGCACTCGCATTCGGTTGTTGACGCACGCCCTTCAGCCGGGCCAGCGCCATGAAGCCATCGACCACCGCAGCGACGTTCTCATCGGTCATGCTGCCCGGATCATGCACCGGGTCACCGACCCGGCCCGGAAAGGATTGTGCATGCAGCCAGCTCAGGAACGCCAGCGGCTCCATCAGCCCCTCGCGACCCTCGCGGTGCAGCAGGCGCTCGAACGAGGCCCGGTCCAGCACCGACAGGTCGATGGTTCCCGGATTCATCACCGGTTCGAAATACATCGGCGCCAGGGTTGCCGCCTTGCGGCCGAGCAGGGCCGCCTCGAAGGACACGGTGCCCGAGGGCGACAGCACCAGCTGCGCCGCCTCCACCAGCCGGAAAGTGTCGGCATGGGGATCAATCAGGCGCACGCCCGGGATGCGCCGCAGCTCGTCATAGTCGCGCGGCGACCGGACGCCGATGGCGTTGGAGTGTTCCTTGACGTAGATCTCCCAGCCATGCGGGATCAGCCGCGACAGGGCGCGGATATTCTCGACCTGGTCGGCGTTGCGGCCGGCCAGCACATCGATCGACGCCTCCGGCTGCATGTGCAGCGTCACCAGCACGAACGGCCGCTCGCCCGGGATGCCGTCGCGCACGAACGGCCTGCGCCACCGCACCCGATAGGTGTTGATGCTGCGCATGAAGCGCCAGCCGAAGCGGCTGCGGATCCCCGGCAGGGTCTCGTCCCCCGCCGTCTGCCGCGAGAACAGCTGCCGCGCGCCTTCGCCGAACCAGTGGCGGCGGACATGGCGGACCTTGTTGTGGATGTGGAAATAGTAGGGCCGGTGGGCGCGGGATTTCAGCGACTCCAGCAGTTCCCCCGCCATGCGACGGTCGTCGTCGTCAGCGGCGCCGAATTCGACCACCTCCGCCATCGCGATGCCGCGGAAGAAGGCGAAGCGCTCGGACGGGGCCCGGACGGTGAAGGGCGCGAGATAATCCCGGCCGTCCACGGCGCAGAGCAGCGCCGTGACCAGTTCGAAGCCCCAGGTCTCCTCGCCGAAGGCAGCATGGATCTCGTTTTCGGCGATGAAGCGGGCGATCTCGCGCGCAATCACCGCCAGGTAGGTCTTCGCGTGGGGCCGCCTGCGCAGCTGCCGGTCCATCAGGATGATTTCGTTGGCGCTGACGCCCGATTGTTCAAGCCGCGCCAGATGCGGGTCGTCGGCATCGGGCGCCGGGGCCGCCCCCAGCCATTCCGCGCGGAAATCCGCCAGGCACAGGATCCGCTCCGGCTTCGTGCCCCGGCGGATCAGCTCATCCGCCCATCTCCGGCTCGCCGCGATCCAGAACACGTTGATGCCCTGCCCGGCCAGGCCACGGGCAACCCTCTCGAAAAACAGCGTCCGATAGTAATTTGATAAAAAACAAAAATTCATCGTCCCGCGCCGTTCGTCGTGGGCACGTTGCCGGCCACCATACGGCCGGGTCGCGGCCGATCGCCGACACATAACCCAGTAGCGGCAAGCGCAGACGGTGACAAGGCATCACCGCATGGCAGGGGCCGGGAAAGCGTCGGCGGGACGAGAGGCGGCGGGCGGTCTCGGCCTCAGGAGTCGGTGCGGGATACCCAGGGAATGCGGGCGACGCCGATCCCCTCTTCCTCCAGCTCGCGGGCTTCGGTCTCGGTCGCCTCGCCATAGATGTCGCGATGCGCCGCTTCCTCGTAGTGGATCTTGCGGGCTTCATCGGCGAAACGGTCGCCGACATACTCGCAATTCTCCTCGATCTTCTGGCGCAGGGCCTCGAGCTCGCGGCGCGCATCGGCCATGGTGGTGTGGGGCCGCCGCGCCTTGCCGTCCTCGGCCGGCCGCTTGGCGATCGCCGGCGCCATCAGCGCCTTTTCCACCGCGCTGCTGCCGCAGACCGGGCAATTGACCTCACCGGCCGCCACCTGGGTGTCATAGGTGCCGCTGTTCCGGAACCAGGCCTCGAAGCCGTGACCGGCCTCGCATCGCAATTCGTACAGGATCATTCGCGTTCCATGCTCCACAATTGTCATACGATGGTCCACCGGTCAGCCGCAAAGAAAATGACACTTCCACCTGCGCCCACGCTGCATATCCCCCCTGTTTCCGCCTGGGTGGCGCGATTTGCGCCGCTGGTGCCGAAGACGGCACCCATGCTGGATTTGGCCTGCGGCAGCGGCCGCCACCTGCGCCATTTCCGGGCCCACGGCCACGCCGTCGCCGGGGTCGACATCGACCTGCAGGGCGTGGCCGACCTGGCGGGACCCGATGCGCCGGGGGTCGGCTTCGACGGTGTCGAGATCCTGCAGGCGGATATCGAGGCCGGGCCCTGGCCCTTCGCCGGGCGCCGCTTCGCCGGGATCGTCGTCACCAACTACCTGCATCGGCCGCTGCTGCCCGTGCTGATCGATGCCCTGGCCCCCGGCGGGGTCCTGATCTACGAGACCTTCGGCCAGGGCCAGCAGCGCTTCGGCCGCCCCGCCACCCCGGGCCATCTGCTGCAGGCCGGCGAGCTGCTGGCGGCCGTCGCCGGCCGGCTGCAGGTCGTGGCCTATGAGCATGGCGAGGTCGCCTCGCCCCGCGCCGCGGTGGTGCAGCGGCTGTGTGCCGTCGCCGACCTGGAACCGGTCGCGGCGCTGGCCGGGTCGCCCGAGCCGCATCCTTTGCCTGCGCCCTGAGCGCTCCTCGTCCGTCACAAGACGATTTAGGATCGCTTGGATTTGCGAAAAGTCGGGCTTTTGCGAAAAGGAGAACGGCGTGGCCGAAGGAACGATCGTCTGGGGCGTGCTGGGCGCCGCCAAGATCAACGACAAGGTCGTGCCACCGATGACACGGGCGCGGCATTGCCGGGTCAAGGCCATCGCCTCGCGCTCGGCCGGGAAAGCCGCCGCCGCCGCCGAGAAATACGGCCTGCCCGTGGCCTATGACAGCTACGAGGCGCTGCTGGCGGACCCGGAGATCGATGCTGTCTACATCCCGCTGCCGAACCATTTACATGTCGAATGGACGATCAAGGCAGTCGAGGCCGGCAAGCACGTGCTGTGAGAGAAGCCGATCGGGCTGAACGCCGAGGAAGCGAAGCAGCTGATCGCGGCGCGCGACCGCAGCGGCCGCCGCATCCAGGAGGCGTTCATGGTCCGCACCCACCCGCAATGGCTGCGGGTGCGCGAGTTGATCCAGGACGGCACGATCGGCGAGCTGCGCGCCATCACCGGCACCTTCACCTACCGCAACATCGACCCCAATAACATCCGCAACAAGCCGGATATCGGCGGCGGCGGCCTGCTGGACATCGGCTGCTACCCGATCACGACAGCGCGCTTCATCACCGGGCGGGAGCCGCGCCGCGTCGTCGCGCTCTTGGACCGCGACCCGGTGTTCAAGGTCGACCGGCTGGGCAGCGCCCTGTTGGATTTCGACGGCATCCAGGCCAGCTTCGTCTATTCCACCCAGATTCCCGGCTACCAGCGCATGCAGTTCCTGGGCACCAAGGGGCGGATCGAGGTCGAGATTCCGTTCAACGCCCCGAACGACCGGCCCTGCCGCCTGCTGCTGGATGACGGGTCGAGCCTGTTCGGCGAGGGCATCAAGGCGATCGAGATCCCGGCCTGCGACCAGTACGGCGTCGCCGCCACCGCCTTCGCCGAATCGATCCTGGACGGGGGCGAGCAGCCGGTGCCGCTGGAGAACACCCTGGCCAACATGCGGGTGATCGACGCGGTGTTCCGCTCGGCCCATTCCAGCCGTTGGGAGACGCCGTGAGCGACGCCCCATCGGCCGTCCAGACCACGGCCATCACCCGCGAGACGCTGAAAAGCGGCGTGCTGCAGCGGATGATCATCGCCGGCGACCCCACGGCGCAGGTGCTGTCCTTCGAGGATCTGGCCGCATCGCAGCGGGCGATGCTGGCGGCCGAGGGCGCGACCGGCGATGTCTGGGTCTTCGCCTATGGCTCGCTGATCTGGAACCCGGCCTTCCATTTCGTCGAGCGGCGGACCGGGATGATCCATGGCTGGCACCGCCGCTTCTGCCTGTGGACCGCGCTGGGCCGCGGCACGCCGGAGCGGCCGGGGCTGGTGCTGGGGCTGGACCGCGGCGGCACCTGCCGCGGCGTGGTCTTTCGCATCGCCGCCGCAGCGGTGGCGGAGGAGCTGGACCTGATCTGGCGGCGCGAGATGGTCACCGCCTCCTACACCCCGCGCTGGGTCACCGCGGCGACGGCGGACGGGCCGGTGCGGGCCATCACCTTCACCATCAACCGGGCCCAGCCGCGCTATGCCGGCCGGTTGTCGGAGGAGGAAACGGCGCGAGTGCTGGCCCAGGCCGGCGGCCAGCTGGGCAGCTGCGCCGAATATTTCCGGTCGACCTTCGACCACCTGGTCGGGCTGGGCATCCGCGACCACGGGCTGGAGGCGCTGGGCCGGCGCATCGCGGCGATCTGCGGCTGCTGAGGCGTCAGTCGTCGCGGGAGCCGGCGTAACGGCCCCTCACTTGAACGCAGACCTGCGCTCGACCGGCCGCTCGCATCCGGGCTAGCATCGCCGCGGGGGATGAACGCGGAGAAGACCGTGGCCTATGTGATCACCGGCCTTTGGGGCGCGTGGCTCATCTACTGGCGTGTTGCCGCCTTCGGCACCAAGCAGGCGCAGCGCCGGGAATCGGTGGCGTCGCGCGTGTCCCATATCCTGCCGCTGGTCCTGGCGGTGACGTTGTTCCTCCAGCCCGACCTGCTGGGCCCCGGCCTGGGCGCCCCGATCCTGGCACGGCAGGCGGGCTTTGCCCCCGTCGGCGCGCTGCTGGTCGCGGCCGGCCTCGGCTTCGCCGTCTGGGCCCGGCTGCACCTGGCCGGGAACTGGAGCGCCACGGTCACCCTGAAGCAGGACCACGAGCTGATCCGCAGCGGCCCCTACGGCCTGGTCCGCCATCCGATCTACACCGGCGTGCTGCTGGCGGCGCTGGGCACGGTCGTGGCCATCGACAGCTGGAGCGCGCTGATCGCCCTGGCGCTGATGGCCGGCGCCTTCATCCGCAAGATCGTGATCGAGGAGCGGTTCATGCGCGACGCCTTCGGCCCGGCTTATGCCGCCTACGCCAGGAGCACCGCCCGGCTGGTGCCATTCCTGTGGTGACACCGGCCCGTTAGCCGAGGGCCAGCTCCCGCAGCAACGCCATCGCCTCTGCCGCGCGGTCGCCGAGCCGGGCAAAGAAGGCCGCATCCGCCGCTTCCACCGCCGGCACCGCCTGGCGCAGCAGCGCCTGCCCTTCCACCGTCGGCACCGGGGTCTTGGCCCGGTCGTCGGCGCCGCGGCGGCGGCTGACCAGGCCGCGGCCCTCCAGCCCGCGCAGCACCTGCGACACGGTGTTGGCGTCGAGCCGGATGAAGCGCGCGATCTCGATCTGGGTCACCGCCGCCCCCTCCCGCGTCAGCCAGCCGGTGACGGCCAGCACCACGAATTGCGGGTGGGTGAGGCCGAGCGGCGCCAGGGCCGCCTCGACCGCCCGGCGCCAGGCGGTCGAGGCCTGCCAGAGCAGGAAGCCGGGGCTGTCCTCCGGCCCGGCATGGCGGGTGATGCCGGTCCAGTCCGTAGTCACGAGCCGTCTCCGTCGACTGCCGCTCCCATCGCCGCCGCGATCCGGCGGAAATCGGCCTCGGGCACGGCGAAGCAGCCGCGGCGGAAGGGATAGCCCCAGCGCTGCTTGTCCGGCAGGAACGACAGGTCGGGCAGCAGCGGCGCGATCGGCGCCTCCTCGGCCGGCAGCCAGGCGACGTCGCGGCGATAGGCGTGGAAGTCCGCCGTCATCTCGACCTGGTAGGGCGCGCCGGG